>NZ_NPJK01000003.1:0-50294 GCF_002251285.1 Prevotella sp. P5-64 | reverse complement strand
AGTTTTGCTTGTTTTCTTTTTGCAACACTAAGATAAGTGAAAATTCTGACATGGCAAAATCCTGGGCAACTTTTTGTTGCTCAGGAACTTATAAATAAAGTTAAATTATAGTGTTGCGGAATTAAGGATATCATCAATTTCAGGGGTAATATCAAAGACATAAGTTATGTCAAAGACTATGATCCCTTAGGCGTGTATAATCAAACTAAAGGTATGATTGAATCGCCTGAAATGGCATACACCATAGCAGATTGTATCCTCGCAGCCAAATATGGGAGGAAAGAGATGGATGATGAGAAGCCTTATAGCATAACCCTTTTGGGTGGGAGGTTTTGGGTAATCACAGGAACCCTAAAAAGTGCCAAAGGAGGTGTTGCTCATATTGTATTGAAAAAAGATGACGGGCAAATACAGACCATATATCATGATAAATAATAACCCAAATTCGGGTTAATAAAAAAGTAATATAGAAGAGTTTGTAACTGGAAAACTACAATTCAAATAGTTATGACACCACCTTATAAAAAATGGTTTTTCATACTATCATAAAAAAATTGATGAAAATCTAGCACACATGGCAATCGATATAGCGGCATACGTCTACTACGGCCGCCCGGCGCTCACGGCCTCGTATTACGACGGATACGGGTTCTTGGAGGCGCTGTGTCCGGACGGCATGGCTGTCATCCCCGATACGCTCTGCGTGAGGGGGCTGGCCACGGGCTCGGTGAGCACCGTGGGCGGCAGGGGGCAGGGTGACACAGCTGGGTTACGATGCCGAGGGACGCGTGGCGCTCACGCAGGCCTTCTACGGTGGAAGGGCTGTGGTGGAGGAGACCGCCTACACCCTCGATGGCCGTATGGGGCGCAGGACGGTGACGGCGATGGGGGCAGGCAGCGATGCGCACACGGAGGAGTACGCATACAGTTATGACGCACAGGCACGGCTCACGCGTGTCACGCAGCGACGGCCTGCCGCGCCGCATAGATTTCGACGACGGCAGCCACATAGACTACGCCTACTCGGCCGACGGGGAGAAGCTGAGGGTAGATTACTATCTCAATCCCTACACCCCGGCCGTGCCCGACGGCGAGGAGTTCGGCATAGCCTGCGACAGCAGCCAGCTGGTGCACACGTGGCGCGAGTATGCAGGCAACAGGGTCTATGAGAATGGCGTGCTCAGCCGCCTGCTCTTCGACGGTGGATATGTGTCCTTCGGCGACAGTGGAGAACCCACATACCATTATTACATCAAGGACTACTTGGGCAACAACCGCATAGTGGCCGACGCACACGGAAACGTGGAGGAGGTGAACCACTACTACCCCTATGGCGCGCTCATGGGCGACAGCCGCAATGCCACCACCCAACCCTACAAATACATAGGCAAAGAACTCGACCGCACCCACGGTGCCCGCCACCACGCCCCGTGACCAGAATTATCCCCATGGTTTATCGGGTGAGCCTTGGTTTATCGGGTGGGCGCTGTGGTGGCGCCGGCAAGTGGGACGGTGGGGAAGATACGGGAACTGCCAATAACAAAAAAGTCCTAAGGAACTCCTTAGGACTTTCAGCGCTTCAAGATGGGCTTGAACCAACGACCCCCTGATTAACAGTCAGGTGCTCTAACCAACTGAGCTATTGAAGCAGTGTGCATCATTTCTGAATTGCGAGTGCAAAGGTACAGGGTTTTTCCCAAACCTCCAAACATTTCTCCATATTTTTTTCAAAAACATCAAAAAAAAATATTTTTTCGCTCATTTCATGCCCTAATGTGCCGTGTTATTCGTACTTTTGCATATTATGAGAAAGGTATTTATAGTAATACTTCTGGCGATGGGCATCTCTGTCCACGCCCAGAACAAAGACCACAATCTTGAAGTGGCCAAAAACTTGGAAGTTTTCAACTCCATATACAAGCATCTCGACTTGCTTTATGTCGATACCCTCAACGCCAAGGAGGTGGTGGGCAATGCCATCAACGGCATGTTGCGCAGTCTGGACCCCTACACGGTGTACTACTCGGAAGACAAGACCAACGAGTTGCGCACCATGCTCACGGGCAAGTATGCGGGCATAGGCAGTATAATAAGGTGGAACTCGCAAATCAGCAACTCGGTCATCGAGGAGCCCTATGAGGGCATGCCTGCCGCCGAAGCCGGTCTGCGCAAGGGCGACGTGATACTCAGCATCGACGGCGAGTCAATGAAGGGCAAGGACAACGCCTACGTGAGCGACCATCTGCGTGGCGACGCCGGTACCACCTTCGAACTCAAGATACGCCGACCCTCTACAGGCAAGGAGATGCGGTTCAAGATTACGCGTCGGTCCATCCAGATGCCCGCAGTGCCCTATTACGGCGTGCAGCAGGGTGGAATAGGGTATATCAAGCTCAATGAATTTACAGAGAACAGCGCCAAGATTGTGCGCAACGCATTCATCGATATGCGCCACCAGCAGATTAAGGGACTTATCCTTGACCTGCGCAACAATGGCGGCGGTTCGGAACTCGAGGCAGCCAATCTGGTAAACCTCTTTGTGCCCAAGGGCGTGACCGTAGTGTCCAACCGTGGCAAGCTGAAGCGTGCCAACCACGACTACAAGACCACCAGCGAGCCCATAGACACCGTGATACCCATTGTGGTGATGGTCAACGGCAACTCTGCCTCGTCGGCAGAGATTGTCACCGGTGCCCTGCAGGACATGGACCGCGCCGTGGTGCTCGGTACCAAGACCTACGGCAAGGGTCTGGTGCAGATGCCCATCGACCTGCCTTACAACAGCGAGATGAAGGTGACCACCAGCCGTTACTACATACCCAGCGGCCGCTGCATACAGGCACGCAAGTATCGTCACAATGACGGCGGCTCGTCGGAGGTGATAGCCGACTCTACCAAGCGCAAGTTCTATACCCTCAACGGCCGCGAGGTGCTCGATGCCGGTGGCATCACGCCCGACGTGGTGGTCGAGGGCGACTCGCTGCCCAACATCGCCTACTATCTGGCGGCTGCGCGCGACTCCAACGAGGTGCTGCTCAACTACGAAGTAGACTATATCGCCAAGCACCCAACGGTGGCTCAGCCTGCCGACTTTGAACTCTCCGACGAAGACTATGCCGAGTTCAAGAAGCGTGTGCTCGACTCGGGCTTCACCTATGACCGCACCAGCGAGAAGTTCCTGAAAGACCTCGAACAGCTCACCCGCTTTGAGGGATACTATGACGACGCCAAGCCCGAGTTCGAGGCGCTCAAGAAGAAGCTCAGCCACAACGTCGCCAAGGACCTCGAATACAACAAGCAGGCCATCAAGAACATCATCAACAATGACCTGATGGCTGCCTACTACTTCCAGCGCGGTGCCACCCAGAACTCGCTGCGCCACGACAAGCAGATGGACGAGGCGATGAAGCTCATCACCGACGGCGAGCGCTATGCCAAGATACTCAACCCCAAGAAATAGCAGGAGTCCAATCTCCCTTCACCGCTGAAGCATGGCACAGACGCTGAAACAGAAAACCATAGGAGCCATAATATGGAACCTGCTCGACCGTGGCGGTCAGCAGGTCCTGCAGATGGCCATGGTCATCGTGGTAGCCAACATCCTCTGCCCCGACGACTATGCCCTCGTGGCCATGCTTGCCATCTTCACCGCCGTGGGCAATCTGGTGGTCGAGAGCGGCTTTGGCGCCGCCCTCATCCAGCGTCACGATGCCGACGACCGTCACTACTCATCGGTCTTCTGGTTCAATCTCGCGATGAGCAGCGCCCTCTATCTGCTGCTCTTGGGCTGTTCGCCCTGGATAGCGGCATACTTTGGCGAGCCCCAGTTGGTGGCACTCTCGGCGGTAGTCTTCCTGAGTCTGCCCCTCAACGCCACCATGCTCATCCAGACCACCCTGCTCAACAAGCAGATACGGTTCCGCCACCTTGCCAAGGTCAATCTGGCGGCGATGCTCGTGTCGTCACTGGCTGCCATCGTGATGGCGTTCTGCGGCTGTGGCGTGTGGACCCTGGCGTGGCAGCCCGTGATACTCGCCGGCGTGAAGAGTGGGCTGCTCTGGACCACCAACCGCTGGCGGCCCCAGTGCTACTTCAGCATGGCGATTATCCGCGACCTCTTCGGCTTCGCGTCGAGTCTGCTGCTCTCGGGCTTGCTCAACGTGGTCTTCATCAATGTCTACTCGCTTGTCATCCCGCGACTCTACCCCAAGCGCGAACTGGGCCTGTTTACCCAGGGCAACAAGATATGCGACCCCATAGTGAGTCTGGTGTACGGCAGCATACAGAACGCCACATACCCCATCTTCAGCAACATACAGAACCAGCACGACAGGCTCATCAACGCCTACCGTAAGTCGATACGCTTCACCTCATTCCTCACCTTCCCGCTGCTCATCGGCGGCGTGATGGTGGCGCCGGCGCTCTTCCGTCTGCTCTTCAAGAGCGAGTGGTGGGATGCCATACCCTTCTTCCAGCTGCTGTGCATGGGCGGCTGCTTCACCGTGCTCACCGCCATCAACAACAACTTCATCAAGGTGAGCGGGCGCTCTTCGGGCATACTGCGCATAGAGATTATCAAGATGGCACTCACCGCCGTGTCGATAGCCCTGCTTGCCCGCGAGAGCGTGCTGGCTATGGTGGCTGGTCTGATGGCGGTAAGAGGCGTGGTACACCTTATTAATATATATTACACCCAACGCTACACCGGCTATGGCATGTGGGCGCAACTCTGCGACACGGTTCCCTATCTGCTGCTGGCCATGGTAATGGCTGCCGCCGTGTGGAGTGTGGGTCTGGTGGTCGACAAGCCCTGGCTGCTGCTGCCTCTGCAGATAGTGGCGGGCGCGGCGGTATATACCCTGCTGGCCTATGCCACCGGCAGCAAGATACTCAAAGATGCCATCCGTTTACTGCTTAAGAAAGAAACATTATGAACAGAGACGTCAAGGTGAGCGTGCTGATGCTCGCCTACAACCAGCAACAATATGTCGATGAGGCCATACGCAGTGTGGTGCTCCAAGAGGCCGACTTCGATTACGAACTCATCATCGGCGATGATGGCAGCAGCGATGCCACCGCCGAGCGTTGCCGCGAGTGGCAGCAGCGCTATCTCGACCGCATAAGGCTGCTCGACCATAGCGACAATGTGGGTCTGGCGCGCAACTTCGTGCGCACCTACCGTGAAGCCACCGGCCGCTACATCGCCATCTGCGAGGCCGACGACTTCTGGACCGACCGCCACAAGCTGCAGATTCAGGCCGACTTCCTCGACAGCCACCCCGAGTATGCCATGTGCTTCCACCGGGTGGTCAACTACTACGAGGCCAACGGCACCAAGAGTCTGAGCAATGGCGGCCAGCGTCACGAGATGACCATCAACGATATTGCCCTGTGCAACCCCATCACCAACGTGTCGGTGTGCTACCGTCGCGGCGTCTTCGGCGAACTGCCGGAGTGGATGGACCGCGTGACAAGCTATGACCTGGTGATGCATCTGCTCACCCTGCAGTATGGCAAGGTATACTACATGCACCGCGTGATGGCTGTCTATCGCAAGTTGGCCACCAGCATCTGGACCGGAGGCGACAAGGCCCGCCGCGCTGAAATCTCGCGCAAGAACCGCGACTTGCTCATCGGCTACTTCGCCGACCGCAATCCCGAGGTGTGTGACATTCTGCGTCGCGCCAACGCCCTCAACTGCATCGACATGGCCAACAGCATGGACGACTGTGGCAAGCACGAAGAGGCAGGCACCTATCTGCAGATGGTGAGCCAATACAAGTCCGACTGGAGCCCTGCCGAGATCTACAGGTACCGCCACAACATGGTCAAGAGCCAGCGCCCACGCCCCATGCGCCGTCTGCTCACCGCCTGCCGCGCCTTTGTCTCCAAGTTTATCCCATTACCACGAATACGATGACACAGAAACCCCGTTCACATATCACCCTGGTGCCCTTTGGCGGACTGGGCAACCGGCTCAAGGCCATCAGCGCCGGCATAAGGCTGGCGCGCCAGACCCATAGCGACATCGACATCTACTGGGTCGTGGACAACGGACTGGCGTGCCGTTTCGACCAGCTCTTCCTGCCCATCGACACCGACGGCGTGAGACTCATCGAGGCCACCGCCGACGACCTCAAGCGATGGGACCGTCCCCGCCGCAAGAACTTCTACCGCCCCTACCTCTACATGCTCAGCCACGGCGTCAGGATGTTTGCCAATGTGCAGAGCGAGGACGAGATAGACCGCTGCTTTGCCGATGGCAAGACGCACAACGTGTGGATTTCGAGCTGCGTCTACTTCCCCGACAAGGACCACGTGCCCGTCGACGCCTACGACATCTTCCATCCCAAGGCCGAGATACAGGCCGAGATAGACCGGATAGCCCGCGACTTCGGCGACAATACCGTGGGAGTGCACGTGCGCCGTACCGACAATGCCGGCTCTATCCAGGGCAGCAAGACCGAGGACTTCCTGGAGTGTATGGAACTGCAGCAAGCCAACACCCGCTTCTATCTCGCCACCGACGAGGAAGAGATAAAAAACCTGATGCGTGGTGAGTTTGGCGACCGCATCATCAGTATGGACGCCGAGGCATGCCGCTCTACCGCCGACGGCATACGCAACGCTGTAGTCGAGATGTATGTGCTCTCGCGTACCTGCCGCATCTTCGGTTCGCACCGTTCTACCTTCTCGGCAGCGTCGGCATGTATTGGCAGGATACCTTACGAGGCGACCGACGCATCGACCGCCGACAAGTTGGAGCCCTCTGCCCCCGTGGCGACGAAGATACTGACCATCATCGTGTCCTACAACTTCATGCCGTGGATAGACCGCTGTCTGGGGTCGCTCATCCACTCGCAGACTCCCACCGACATCATGGTGATAGACAACTGCTCCAAGGACGAGACCGTGGCAGAGATAGAGCGACGCTATCCCCAGGTGATGCTCGTGAGAAACAGCGAGAACCTGGGCTTCGGCCGTGCCAACAATATCGGTATGTGCTACGCCATAGACCATGGCTACGACGCCGTGCTGCTGCTGAACCAGGACGCATGGATAGACGCCGACGCCTTAGGCAGACTGGCTGAGGCGAGCCGTCGTCATCCTCGTTACGGCATACTCTCGCCCATCCACCTCACCGGCAGCGGCGACAAGATAGAGCATGGTTTCGCGGTCTACAGTGGTGTGCAGAGCAAGGACAGCCAGCCCGAGGCTCCGCTGGTGCAGGTGCCCTTCATCGATGCAGCCATCTGGTATATGCCCGTGGCTGCCCTGAAGCGTGTGGGACTCTTCGCGCCCATCTACAAGCACTACGGCGAAGACAAAGACCTGGCCAACCGCATGGCATACCATCACTACCGCATCGGATTTCTGCCCCGCGTCTATGGCAGTCATGCCCGCGAAGAGCGCAAGGTGACCCACGACGCCTTCATCCATTCCGAGTTTGTCTATCACCTCTCGCAGGAGACCAATCCCAATGAGAAGTACAAGCATATACACCGGATAAACCATCTGGCACTGTGGAAGAAGGAACTCATGGCCATCATTACCCTGCAGTGGTGGCGTCTGGGCCGTTTTGTCAGGATATGGCGCCAGCTCAAAGACCTGCAGGGCGAGATAGAGAAGACTCGCAGCGAGTCGTGCAACGTAGACATCAACAATTACAGATAATGGAAACAGCCCCAATCATACTCCTGGCTTACAACCGGCCAGAACACGTGGAGCGGGCGGTGGCTTCGCTTCTCCACAATGCCGAGGCGGCGCAGTCGGACCTCTACATCTACTGCGACGGAGCCAAGCCAGGCACCGACCCGGCACCGGTGGAACGCGTGAGGGAGATAGCCCGCAGCGTAGAGGGCTTCAGAGAGGTGCATCTCGTGATGCGTGAGCGCAACTACGGCCTCGCCGCCAACGTGATAGACAGTGTGACGCAGGTGGTCAACGCCTACGGACGCGTCATCGTGGTCGAAGACGACCTGGTGGTGGCTCCTTACTTCCTGAGGTTTATGAACGACGCCCTCGAGACCTACAAGGACGAAGAGCGCGTGGGCCATATCCAGGCCTGCGACTTCACCCACGCCCCTCTGCCCGATACCTTTCTCATCAAGTGGACCGGCAGCTGGGGTTGGGCTACCTGGAAGCGCGCCTGGCGCCACTTCAACCCCGACGGCAAGGCACTGCTCGCCGAGCTGCGTGCCCGCGGGCTCACGCGGAGATTTGATTTCAACGGCAAGTATGGCTTTACGCGTATGCTGCGCCGTCAGACCCAGGGTATCAATGACTCGTGGGCCATCCGCTGGAATGCCACGCTCTTCCTCGCCGACATCCTGTCGCTCAACGTGGGTCGCTCGCTCGTCGCCAACGAAGGCTTTGACGGCAGCGGCACCAACTGTGGTGGCGGAGGACTCTACGACTCGCTGCTCTATCCCCACCGTCTCGCTGTGGAGAAGATTGAGCCCATCGAGGAAAACCTCGAGGCGCGTAGAGAGTTTGAACGCTATTATGCCCGCACCAACTCGTTCTGGGCAAAGGCACGCCGCCGCATCATCCGTACCCTCCACGGCGACTTCGGAGCCTGAGCCATGCCCCGAAAGCGCCATAAAGCCGGCGGAAGTAGCAATTTTCTCTGCAATAACCGTCGTGGTTTGGCTTTTTTTCAGTAAGTTTGCAATCTATGGTAGAAAAAACGAAGACATTGCATGTCATTGACAGACTGTTGACCCTCCTGTTTGCCCCCATCAAGGCCAACACCCTATTCTTTGTCACCATGTACCTGCTTGGGGTGGTGGGCGAGTGGCTCACGCTGCCCAACATCAAGGGCATACACCTCTATGGCAATCTCTATCTCGAACTCTTCATCGACATCTATGTCGTCTGCGCCCTGCTTATGCTCCTTCCCGGCAAGGTAAGGATGTGGGTTCGTCGCCTTATATATATAATAGTATACAGTGTGGCCATCGTGGACATCTATTGCTTCTGGAAATTCCGGTCGACGATAACCCCCACGATGCTGCTGCTCGTCGACGAGACCGACTCGAGGGAGGCGGGCGAGTTTCTGCGCTCCTACCTCTCGCCCGAGGTGGTGTTCAGTCCGGTGGGATGGGTGTTCCTGCTCATCGGAGTTCATGCCCTCGCGGTGTGGAAGCGCCATTGGTTGAAGCAGCGGCTGTTGCCTGTAGCCGAGAAGTATGCTCCCGTGTTGGGAGGACTGGTCGTGGTGGCTGGCGTGTGGGCCACGGTGTCGAGCTGGCACAACAAGACGGCGCTGGCGAAGCTCCTCTCAGCCCGTACGATAGGCGAGGTGGAACATACGCTCACCGACCCGCAGCACGCCGTGCTCTATACGCCCCTGTGGAGGCTCACCTTCAGCGTGTATGCCAACTCGCTCGCCGCACAGCAGATAAACCGTCTGGTGCAGAACGTGGATAAAATACAGGTAGACACCTGCTCTTTTCGCTCACCTACCATCGTGCTGATTATCGGTGAAAGCTACGGCAAGCACCACTCCCAGCAGTATGGCTATGAGCTGCCTACGACGCCACGGCAGTCGGCTCGCGAGCGCCGCGGACGACTGGTGAAGTTTACCGACGTGGTGTCGCCGTGGAACCTCACCAGCTTTGTGTTCAAGAACACCTTCTCCCTGCACGTCATGGGACAGCCGGGCGAGTGGTGCGACTATCCCCTCTTCCCCGAGGTATTCCGCAGCGCCGGGTATCATGTCTCCTTCCTCACCAACCAATTCCTGCCCAAAGCCAAGGAGGCAGTCTATGACTTCAGCGGCGGCTTCTTCCTGAACAATCCCACGCTGAGTGCCGCCCAGTTTGACACCCGCAACACCGAGGTGCACAAGTATGACGACGGACTGCTCTCGGACTATGACCAGATAGCCGACTCGACCGCCAAGAACCGTGGCAACCTCTATATCTTCCACCTCTTGGGTCAGCATGTGGCCTATCGCGACCGCTATCCCCACAAGCGCACCCACTTCTATGCGTCGGACTATGAGGAACGGCGTCCGGAGCTCTCTGCCAAGCAGCGCAAGATGGTGAGCTACTATGACAATGCCGTGCTCTATAACGACTCCATCGTCGACGCTATCTGCCACCGCTTTGACAACCAGGATGCCATCGTCATCTATATGCCCGACCACGGCGAAGAGTGCTACGAGGAAAACCGTGGCATCATCTGCCGCAACCATTCAGCCAAAATCGACTACGGACTGGCCAAGTATGAGTTTGAGATCCCCTTCTGGATTTACTGCACCCATCGTTATGCCGTGCGTCATCCACAGATATTCAAGCAGATAGTAGAAGCACGCAAGCGTCCATACATGACCGACGCGCTGCCACATCTGCTGCTCTATCTCGCCGGCATCTCCACGCCCGATTACTGCTCCCGCTACAATATCCTGAGCGATGACTACGACGCCTCGCGCCCCCGTCTGCTCAAGGGAAAGACCGACTATGACAAGCTGGTGCCGCCTGCGAAACCAGCCAACACTGTTTCCACCCCATTCAAATAACCGATAATTATGACATCCAATACTTCAGCCCAGCCCCTGCTGCTCACCCGCGCCGAGTGCAATGTACTGAGAGGTGTGGCCATCATTGGCATTTTCCTCCACAACTTCTGCCACTGGCTCAGCCCCATTGTCAAGGAGAACGAATACACCTTCGTGCGCCACAATGTGGATGTGCTCAACCAGGTACTGAGCCATCCCGACATCTATCTCCCTGTGCATCTGCTGTCGTTCTTCGGTCACTACGGCGTCCCGGTGTTCCTCTTCCTCAGTGCCTACGGTCTGGTGAAGAAGTATGAGGCTCCCGCCATTCCCGGAGATGGCTCCCGAGTGCCCGGTAGATGGCAGTTTGTGCGCTATCATTACCTGAAACTGCTGAAGATGATGATCGTGGGCTTCGTGGCGTTTGTCCTGGTCGACGCCGTCACCCCCGGCAGCTGGCATTACACCGTCACCCAGGTGCTGGCCCAGCTGGTTATGGTCAACAACCTGCTGCCCGACCCCGACCATCAGATATGGCCCGGACCCTACTGGTTCTTCGGACTGATGCTGCAGCTGTATATCGTCTATCGTCTGGTGCTCTGCCGCCGTCACTGGGGCGTGACCGTGGCGCTGATGGTGGTCTGCGTGGGACTGCAGTTGATGATGAGTCCCGAGGGAGATGCCATCAACCGTTACCGTTACAACTTCATGGGCGGTATGCTGCCCTTCGGCCTCGGTCTGCTCTATGCCCGCTATGGCGAAGGGCTGCGACAGGAACGCTGGTCGCCATCATTGTGGGGCGCAGGCTTCATCCTGTCGTGTCTGCTCACCTATGCCTGCAGCCTGTTGTTCAGCCTGTGGGCAGTGGCTCCCGCCATCATCTGCGTCGGAGCCATCTGTATGGTCAAGTGGATAGCCGGCTGGTGGCAGAGAGTGGGCCACCCCGTGCTTTACGGGCTCGAATGGATGGGCCAGATATCAGCAGCACTCTTCGTATGTCACCCCATAGTGCGCAAGATGCTTATCCCCATAAGTCGCCACGGCGACATCTACACCGGGTTGTTGCTCTACCTGATAGCCTCGATATGTCTGGCATGGCTCTTCCGCCTGCTGATGAACAAGATACCTAACCCTAAACTCTGAACGATGGACGCGAGACGAATAGAGTGGGCCAGCCTGTCGCGCTACCGCGGAGTGCTGATGGGCATTGCCATCATTATGATTGTGCTCTTCCACGTGGCACTGCCGCGGAGCAGCGCCTTCTTCGGGCTGAAGCGCATGGGCAACATGGGAGTGGACATCTTCTTTTTCCTGAGCGGTATCGGCTTGTGGTTCGCATGGACCAAGCGTCCCGAATTGCTCCATTTCTACCGTCGCCGCCTGCTGCGCATACTGCCGGCATGGCTGCTCGCATCGACGGCGTTCTATCTGCCCGACTATCTCGGACCGCGGCGGTTCTCGTCGTCATTACCCGACCTGATAGGCGACATTACCGTCAACTGGGACTTCTGGATACACGACGAACTGACGTTCTGGTACATCCCCGCCACACTGATGCTCTATCTGTGGGCACCCTGGTTCATGAGGCTGGTCATGCGCAACCGCTGGTGGAGCCTCCTGCCCGTGCTGATGATGGCCTGGTGTGTGGCGGTGCAGTATCTGCCGCCCGTACATCATGCCGTGGGACATATCGAGATATTCTGGAGCCGCGTGCCCATCTTCTTTATCGGCATCGTAGCCGGTCAGTGGGTCAAGGAGCAGTATGCCCTGCCCCGCGCCGCCCTGCCCGTGGTGGCTGTCACCGCCCTGCTCACGCTGGCACTCTGCATCGCGCTCGAGCAGACGGCACATGGGCGCTTCCCCATCTTCCTCGAACGCATGCTATACATCCCTCTTACCCTTGCAGCCACACTCTGGCTGTGCCATTACCTGCACTGCCTGCCCCAGAGGGTAGCTGCGGCGCTGACATTCGTAGGAGGAATAAGTCTGGAGATATACCTCCTGCACTGCCACTTCATCTTGAAGTACATAGAACCGCTGGCGCTGGGCTACTGGCCTACCGCCCTTCTCTGTTTGGCCATCACCATACCCCTGGCGTGGCTGATACATCAGTTGTTGAATGTAGTAATCAAACTCCTTAGGCTATGAGAGCTAAAATTATCGGTGCCCTGCGCGTCATACGTGTACGCCATTGGGTCAAAAACTTCTTCGTCTTCATCCCCATCTTCTTCGGTGGAGCCATCTTCGATGTCGACCAGCTCGGCGCAGGTGCCGTCACGTGGATGGCGTTCTGCTTTGCGGCGTCGGCCATCTACTGTCTCAACGACATCATCGACGTTGAGGCCGACCGAGCCCATCCCGTCAAGTGTAATCGCCCCATAGCTTCGGGCGCGATATCGGTGGGCGAGGCATACCTCATGATGGGAGTGATGGTGGCACTGTCTATGGCCATGCTGTCGCTGCTCACCGAGTGGAAGGCAGTGGGCGGAATAGTGGTGTTCTACCTGGTGCTCAACGTGCTCTACTGCATACGCCTCAAGGACAAGGCCATCATCGACGTGTGTATCGTGGCGTTCGGATTTGTGCTGCGCATCCTTGCCGGAGGTTTCGCCACCGACATCGTGCTGAGCAAGTGGATTGTGCTGATGACCTTCCTGCTCACCCTCTTCCTGAGCTTTGCCAAGCGGCGCGACGATGTGCTGCGTATGGAGGCCACGGGAGTGGCGCCGCGCAAGAATACCATCCGCTACAACCTCACCTTCATCAACCAGGCCATCACCATCACCGGCTCGGTGATGCTGGTATGCTATATCATGTACACCGTGTCGCCCGAGACCCTCGCCCATTTCCATAACGACTATCTCTACCTCACCAGTGTCTTCGTTTTGCTCGGTCTGTTGAGGTATATACAGATAGCGGTGGTAGACAAGAAGAGCGGCGACCCTACCAAGGTGATACTCAAAGACCGTTCGACCCAGCTCATCGTGGCTGCGTGGTTCCTGGCGTTCCTCTTCATCATCTATATCTGACCCATGCGCCAAGTCTTTGTCTTCGATTTCGACGGCACGCTTACCCATAGCGACACGCTGATAGCCTTTATCCGCCACGCCTGTGGCCGATGGGCGATGTTGTGGGGCTTTGCGCTCTGCTCGCCATGGATTGTACTGATGCTCATGCACCTCTATCCCAACTACAAAGCCAAGCAGAGGCTCTTTGCCCACTTCTTCGGCGGGTGGGAAGAGGCACGCTTCGATGCCGCCTGCCGCGATTTCGCCCGCAGCTATCGCCATCTGCTGCGCCAAGAGGGACTCCGCGAGTTGGGTAGGGCACTGACAGAGGGCGCCGAGGTGGCCATCGTGAGCGCCAGCATCGACAACTGGGTGGCGCCGTTCTTCGACGAGGTCGCCGGAACCCACCGCCGGCCTGTCGTGTTGGGCACCAAGGTCGAGACCCGCGATGGCAGACTCACCGGACGCTTTGCCACGCCCAACTGCTATGGTCCCGAGAAGGTGCGCCGTATCAGAGAGGTCTTTCCCGACCGCGACAATTATCATCTGACAGCCTTCGGCGACAGCCGGGGCGACAAAGAAATGTTAGACTATGCAGACCAAGGATACTACAAGCCCTTCAGATAACCGCCGACGCCAGACGGTGGGCGAGATTGTACGCTTTGGCATCGTGGGCATCATCGCCACCGCCATACAGTATGGTGTCTATTGGCTCTTGTTGCCCAGGCTGGCGCCCTCGTTGGCCATGACCATCGCCTATGCCATCAGCTTCGCGTTCAACTTCACCGCCTCCACCCGCTACACCTTCCGCGTCAAGGCCAGTGTGAGCCATGGCGCCGGCTTCGCCCTCTCCCATGCCGTCAACTATCTCCTGCAGATAGCCGTGCTCAATGTGGCGATATGGCTCGGTGTCGACGAGAGTTGGGCACCTATCCCCATGTTTGCCATCTGCGTCCCCGTCAACTTTATCCTGGTGAGATTTTTTCTCAAGAGGTAATGCCCACAGATTTACGTTACTGTCTATGACCCACAATCCTATCTCTACACTCATATCTCTGAGCCACCTGTTTCGGCTGCGCCGCGACGAGCGGTGGATGATGCTGGCTGTGGCGCTGCTGCTGGTGGCGCTCAACGCCCTCACCATCATCCATTACTACGGAGTCTTCACCCCGATTACCGACCATTACTGGAATCTCTTTGTTGGTAATTTCCACATCTCGGGCTTTGACCCTATATCCTATTATGTCGTCTCCAACTGGGACGCGCGATACAATGTGTACCGCCATCCGTTGTTGGCGTTTATGATGTGGGTACCTTATCTGCTCAACCAGGCGCTGATGTGGATGACCGGCATCAACTGTGCGCTCTTCATCATGACTGCCATCCAGGTGGCGGCGGCGTGGTATGCCTTCCTGTTCCTCTACCGTCTGCTGGTCGAGGTGATGGGACTCGCGCACACCGATGCCCGTCTGCTGTCGTTCTTCCTCTATTCCTTTGCCTTCGTCATGGTCACCGCCATGGTGCCCGACCACTTCGTGCTGTCCCTTTGCGTGCTGCTTATTGTCCTCTATTATTCGGGCTTACTTATCACGAGGCGCCTGCAGATGTCATTGCCAGCGGCGATAGTGCTGTTTGTGGTCACTGCCGGCATATCCCTCAACAACGGGCTAAAGGTCTTCCTCTCTGGCCTCGTGGTCAACGGACGCCGCTTCTTCCGCCCCAAGTTCCTGCTGCTTGCTGTGGTGGTTCCCGCCTTGGTCATCTGGGTCGGCGCACGCTATGAGTATCACTACCTCGTGGCTCCCGGCGAGAATGCCCGCCATGCGGCTATAGCCCAAAAGCGTGCCGAGCAGAAGCGGGAGGCACAGCTCAAGGCGCAGCAGCCGTCTCCTGCACAGCCAAGCCCAGCGGCAGCCAAGCCCAAATCCAAGCGCCAGCCCAAGAAAGGCAAGCCGTTCATGCAGGGTGAGTTTATGCGGTGGAGCGACAAGACCTCGCCGCGCGTGGCGTCGGTCGTGGAAAATCTCTTCGGCGAGTCCATCCAGCTGCACCCCGACTATTTGCTTCAGGACCAAAGCCGCTTCCGCCCCATGATTATCGAGTATCGCTGGGCGGTCAACTACGTCGTCGAGGCCATCATCGCCGCGCTCTTTCTGGCAGGCATCTGGATGGGTCGGCGCAACCGTCTGCTGTGGCTCTGTCTGTCGTGGTTCGGCCTCGATGTGCTGCTCCATGTCGGGATAGGCTTTGGGCTCAACGAGATATATATCATGACTGCCCACTGGATATTCGTCATCCCCGTGGCGATGGCTGCGCTGCTGGCCCGACCCACCCGCTGGCGTCCCCTCTGCCGTGGTGTCATCGTGGCACTTACCCTCTGGCTCTATGCCTATAATGGTTATCACATCGTCAAATACATGCTATGCTGAAAATGTTCAAGATAAAACCCACCGAGCGGCTCGTCGCCGTGGTGGCTTTCGTGGTGATAGCGACGCTCAATGCCCTCGTCGTCGTCCAGTATTTCCCGCAGTTGTCTGCCCTTGGTGTCAACTATCACGACATGGCTCGCGACACGTTCCACATGTCAGGTTTCGACGCGTGGAGCTACTCCGTGGTGTCCGAGTGGAGCGGTTGGCAGTATAATATCATACGCCACCCGCTGCTTGCCATCTTCATGTACGTGCCATACCTTATCAACCAGGCCCTCATCTGGCTCACGGGCGTCAACTGTGCCGTCATCGTGGTGGCAGTGGTCGAGGTGTTCTTCGGGTTCTACGGCACCGTGTTCTTCTTCCGCATCATGCGCGAAATCGTGGGGCTCACCCGCTCCGATGCGTGGCTCCTCATGGCCTTCTTCTACTCGATGGCGTATATCATGCTCACCGTGATGGTGCCCGACCATTTCAACCTCACCCTCTGCATGATGATGGTGGTGCTCTATGTGGCTGGCCGACAGTTGCAGACGGGCGCCGCGATGAAGATATGGCAGACGGTGGTGATGTTCTTCCTCATGGCGGGCGTGTCGCTCAACAATGGCGTCAAGGTCTTTCTCTCGGCGCTCTTCGTCAACGGCCGCCGTCTCTTCCGGTGGCGCTACATGCTGCTCGCCATAGCCCTGCCGTCGGCGCTGATATGGGGCGTCGCCAAGTTGGAACACCACACTTGGGCAGAGCCTTTAGAGATAGCCGCCAAGGCCAAGCTCAAGGCACAGGACAAGGCGTTCCGCGACAGCCTCTATAGGGCTTATGCCGACACAGCCACTACCCACGACCCCCGACTTATCCAGCAGGGAGTCAACAAGATACTCCGCCGTCTGGCTCAGGAGAAATACCGCCGCAACCATGCCAATCCCAAGATTGGCGACCCCATGTCCAAGAAGGGATTTATGGCCTGGACCGACCGCAGTACCGACCGCTGGGCGAGCATTGTCGAAAACCTCTTTGGCGAGTCCATCCAGCTCCACCGCAATGTCCTCCTCCAGGATATCCTCAAGGACAACCGTCCTATGATAGTCCCCTACGATCACTGGGGCTACTACTGCGTCGAGGCTCTTGTCGCCCTGCTCTTTGCAGCGGGCATCTGGGCGTCGCGCCGCAGCCGTTTCTTCTGGATGGCATTCTCCTGGTTCGCCTTCGACATGTTTGTCCATATCGTCTTGGGCTTCGGCATCAACGAGGTGTATATCATGACCGCCCAGTGGGCCTTCATCATCCCGCTCGCCATGGCCTACCTGCTCCGTTCTGCCCATGGCCGCATGGGCGTGGCGGTGCGCGCTGTCACCATCATGCTCGCCCTTTGGCTGTGGGTTTACAATGGCAGTCTCATCGTGGGCTACCTCACCTGAACCATGCCCCCTATATATAATAAGGTATAGTATGGCGGGCTGCCGACCATCGCCGAATATGCTAAAGTGCTGAATGGGAGCGTAAAATAAACTGACAATTCCTTTGCTGTTTATCTGAATTTTAGTAACTTTGCAGCCGAAATGTACAATTTGGCACCTTTGAAAATCGACTTGAAAGGTTTGCAAGAAGGTTTGACCACCGTCGACATCAAACTTGACGACGCTTTTTTTGAGGCCATTGAGGCCCCGGATATTAAGCGTGGTCAGCTTGATTTGCGATTGACTGTCAGCCGGAATGAGAGCTTCTTTGAGTTGATGTTTGATATAAAAGGTCAGGTTATAGTACCTTGCGACCTGTGTCTCGACGACATGCTTCAGCCTGTCGCCTGTGACGAGAGGCTCGTAGTCAAATTTGGGGACGAATACTCCGAAGACGATGACCTTGTGACTGTCAACGAGGACGAAGGAATACTCGATGTCGCATGGTTTGTCTACGAATTTATCGTTCTGAATATCCCTATCAGGCATGTGCATGCACCTGGAAAATGCAACCCTGCCATGATGAAGGTTCTTGATGAACTTTCCACCTCCCGAAGTGGTGAAGAGGATGAAGAGCATAACGTAGACCCTCGTTGGGAGGCCCTTAGGCAACTGAATATTAAAGATTAAATTAAAAATTACACAACAATGGCACATCCTAAAAGAAGACAGTCGAAGACTCGTACACTTAAGAGAAGAACTCATGACAAGGCAGTAGCTCCTACACTCGCCGTATGTCCTAACTGTGGCGCTTACTATGTATATCATACCGTTTGCAGTACTTGCGGTTACTATCGTGGTAAAGTAGCTGTTGTTAAGGAAACAGCTGAATAATGGAGAAAATAAACGCAATTATCACAGGCATTGGTGGTTACGTGCCCGACTATATCCTCACCAATGAGGAGTTGTCGCGCATGGTCGATACCAGCGATGAATGGATAATGACTCGCGTTGGCATCAAGGAGCGCCGCATCCTCACCGAGGAAGGTCTTGGCACCAGCTATCTGGCTCGCAAGGCAGCCAAGCAGCTTATCGCCAAGACAGGCGTTGATCCTGATACCATCGACGCACTTATCGTTACCACCACCACTCCTGACTACAAGTTCCCTTCTACCGCGTCGATTGTGGTAGGCAAGTTGGGGCTGAAGAACGCTTTCGCCTTCGACTTTGAGGCTGCTTGTTGCGGATTCCTCTACTCGCTCGATGTAGCTGCATCGATGATTCAGAGTGGTCGCTACAAGAAGATAATCGTTATCGGTGCCGACAAGATGTCTTCACTGATTGATTATACCGACCGCCAGACATGCGTGCTCTTCGGCGATGGCGCTGGCGCAGTACTGGTCGAGGCTACTACAGAGGAAGGTGTGGGTGTGCAGAACTCCTATCTGCGCACTGATGGCAAGGGCCTTCCCTTCCTTCACATGAAGGCAGGTGGCTCGGTTTGTCCTGCATCTCATTTCACCGTCGATCATCGTCTGCACTACCTCTATCAGGAGGGCCGCACCGTGTTCCGCTATGCGGTAACCAACATGAGCGACGACGTGCTGGAGATACTCAAGCGCAACAACCTCAAGGGCGAGGATGTCGATTGGGTTGTACCTCACGAGGCCAACCTCCGCATCATCGAGGCTGTAGCCAAGCGTGCCGAGCTCAATCTCGACCGCGTGATGATCAATATCGACCATTATGGCAACACCAGTGCCGCCACCATTCCATTGGCCCTTTGGGACAATGAGCATCTGCTCAAGAAGGGCGACAAGATTGTGTTCACCGCCTTTGGTGCCGGCTTCGTTCATGGAGCCTCATACTACAAGTGGGCTTACAACGGCTCGGATGTAGCAAAGAAGTAAACAGCATACCACTCTTTTTGTGGTCAATCATAAAAGCGTGTAGACAAAGCCAACCGGCAATGTCGACACGCTTTTTTTGTTCCCAAGCGCCGCCGCCTGCGGCACCCGTTCCCTCATCTTCTTCCCGATTTCCCCATAGCTTTTCACAACCAAGTGGATGGCCGCAGCGTAGTACCCCGATGGCAATGCGCTGCCTGGCGATGGCAATGCGCTGCCTGCTGATGGCAATGCGCTGCCTGCCGATGGCAATACGCTGCCTGCCGATGACAATGCGCAGTCTTCTGCTGCCCGTACTGAGTACACGGATAGCCGCAGCGTAGCACGCCGATGGTCTTTGCGATACTCCAGATGACCTTTGTCAGTCTCGTGACCATCTCTGCAGAATTTATGACCATCCCGGCGAGCGCCGAGACCACCTTTGGCGGCTCGTGTCGGAAGGCACGAGCATCCGCACCGTCCGATACGAGCATCCGTTTCGTCCGATACGAGCTTCCGCGTCGTCCGATACGAGCCCGTCAACGTGGTGACGGCGTTGGCAGTCATGCACTTTACTCTTTTGAGGATTATGGCGGGGAGGGTCGGTGCGCTGAGTAAAAATTTCTGTGGTATGGTGGGTGCGAGCAATGTGGTGGCGGGGAGGGTCGGTGCGCTGAGTAGAAATTTCTGTGGTATGGTGGGTGCGAGCAAAGTGGTGGCGGTGATGGTCGGTGCATAGGCGGGGGCTATCAGCGTGGCTTTGGGCTTAGTCTAATCGACCACCCTCGTGTCTATGCTCGTCAGCTCGGGGTAGTCGGTGCGCTCGCGGCGCGTGAGCTTCTTGACCACTTCGCCGTAGCTGTGGCGCACCATGCTCTCTATCATCGTGTCGGGGAGGAGGGCGTCGAGCGCCACCTGGTTCCAGTGCTTCTTGTTCATGTGGTAGGCGCCGGCTATGCCCTCATGGCGTTCGCGCAGGGCTATGGCCAGTTCGGGGTCGCACTTGAGGCTCACCAGCGTGGGGCGCTCCAGGTCGGTGAGCGCAAATATCCTACCCCTCACGCGGAAGACCAGCGTGGTGTCGCCGAAGGGCATGTCTTCGGTCACCAGAGGCAGCGAGAGACAATAGTCGCGTAGTTGTTCGATGTCCATGATATACAGTTGCTTGTGTGATAAGAGTTAATATAGCGGTTCGATGTCATCGCCGCAGAGACAGTCGATGAAGTATCGGGCAATGCGTGGGCCGCTGACGTGCTCAATAGCCCATTGGCGGCGCCATTGACGGTCGGCGCGTATGCTGTCGAGGCGGCAGTGGCAGTTGGCGATGATGCGCGCCAGTCTTTTGGCGTCGCCGGCATGAAAGACCCTGCCCAACCTGCTGTCGCCCAGCAGGTCGGCAGCGCCACAGGCATCGCTCACGATGACATAGCTGCCAGCAAGCAGCGCCTCGTTGACCACCGCTCCCCAGCCGTCGTAGACGCTCGGCAGCACCAGCACGTCGCTCTTGCCCATCCACTCTGCCATGCGGTTGTGGGCCACCGTGCCCACCATGTCGATGCGGTTGGCGAGACAGTGGGTAGCGATAAACTGCTGCAAGCTGCGCCGCTGACTGCCGTTGCCTATGATGTCGAGATGGAAAGCCACTGCGGCGTCGCCATCTCTGGTCATCAGCAGACTCTTGAGCAGCGTGAGCGGAGCCTTGTACCACTCCAGCGAGCCCGCAAACAGCAGCCGCAGCCGCTGGTCATGGGGTGGGGGCGTGGCGATGACGGGCGTCTCGGTGCAGTAGGCAAACCGGCTCACCTGCCAGTGCTTGCTGACCGAGCCGAAATAGTCGGCCGCCATCGCGCCTATCGCAAACACGCGCTCTATATGTCCGGCGTATCTCCTGTCGCGCAGCATGAAGCGCAGGCGGTGCAGCCACAGCGGCTTGCCGTTGGCCAGCCCCAGGGCGTAGGTGTTGGGGCGCTCAGACATCATGGCACGCCTCACGGGGTAGACTATGCTCAGCCGGAGGCAATGGAACACGTAGCCGAAGGCTCTGATGCCCATGAATATATGCCAGCTCTCCGCCGCCCTCTGGTCCAGCAGCCGGCGTATGTCGTCGTCGCCGGGATGCAGATAGATGCGGCACGTGCGGTTGTTGGCGTCGTAGAGCGAGTCCCACCCCATCTGCCGGCGCTCGGGGGGCACGTCGACCTCTGCCACCACCACCACCTCGTCTACGCGAGGGTCGTCGGCGAGCCTGGTGATAAACGGCATCTGGTGGGGGCTTATACAGTTTTGCCAGAACACTATTCGCATAATCCTGTCTCCTTTCTTATCCATCGGTCAAACACCTCTGCGCGCGCCTGCCATGTGTGGCGGCTGGCGTCGATGCCCAGTCGGGTCGTGCCAGAGTCTATCAGCTTCCCTATCTGATGCGCCATGTCGTCGGCGTCGCCAGGCTGGTAGTATACGCCCTTGTCGCCCAGCGTGGCGAGCGGCTCTCCCACACGGCAGGTGACGATGGGGTGGTCGTAGGGCAGATACATATAGAGCTTGCTGGGACACCGCGCCCAGTCTTGAGGCGTGTCGTGCATCGGCGAGATAAAGGCGTCGGCGAGCGAGAAGTAGAAGTCTATCTCCTCTTCGCTCACGTATCCCGTGAGCATGATGTGGCGCTCCATGCCCCGCTCCCGTATTCTCCTGCGCACCTCGTCCTCGGCGTCGCCGCGACCCATGAGGATGAGCAGCACCTC
The DNA here is from genome assembly GCF_002251285.1 of Prevotella sp. P5-64. NCBI lineage: Bacteria > Pseudomonadati > Bacteroidota > Bacteroidia > Bacteroidales > Prevotellaceae > Prevotella > Prevotella sp. P5-64. The sequence continues at coordinate 28,332 of NZ_NPJK01000003.1, read as the reverse complement.
GGGGTGGCTGCTGCGCAGACGGTCTATGGCGTCGGTCATGGTCAGCGCGCCATAGTTGTCGGTGAGGCTGCCCATGTAGCAGCATATCCATCGCCCGGCATAGCGCCCGTCGGCCACCGTGGTGCGGTCTATAACCATGGGGTGGCACACGGCGGTGTTGTAGGCGTAGGGCAGGTAGAGCCGGTGCGTGCGGCACAGCATGCGGTGCGCCCGGCGCCCGAAGATGTCCATCAGATAGCGGCTGGCGCAGACCAGCGCGTCGGCCTGGACTATCGACCACAGCTCCATAGCCATCACCTTGAGCCACATCAGTCCGTGTACGTCGGCATTGTGAGACGCCAGCTCCGAGTGCTCCACCACCCGTCGGCAGCCCCGCGGCGCGGCTACCATGTTGCGCACCACCGGCGCGCTGATGTAGAGCACGTCGGGATGCAGCCGGGCTACGATGGCGCTCTTGGTCCTTATCTCGTCTGTCGCCGAGTGCTGGCGGAAGAACACCAGTTCTGTGGCGTCACCACACTCCAATGCCGCGCGGTGGCGGTTCTCGGCGGTGTCTTCCAGGACTACCGCCACCTTCCATCCCAGTCCATCGAGCGGACGCGCCATGCCCAGCGCGCGCTTGGCGGTGGCGTTGACGCGTATGTCGCCCGTGGTGACAAAACATATCTTAGGTTGCATAATCACTCTGTTGTCTGCAAGCAAAGTTATCTTTTTTCTCCCTCTCTGCCAAGCATCTCCCCGACTATTTTGTCGTGGGCGGCGATATTTCTCTGCCCGCCTATGGGTGAGCCCGACGCGCAGAGGGATGGGGCAAAGGCGTCGGCAAGCACTTTTTTGACCCCTTGCAGACTACTTTTTTGCCTCTCAGTGCCTCTATCTCAGGATTTATGGTTAATTTTGCAGCCTATTTTGGATGTAACTATGCACAAAGCAGGATTTGTAAATATCGTAGGCAACCCCAACGTGGGTAAATCTACGCTGATGAACCAGCTCGTAGGCGAGCGCATCAGCATCGCCACTTTCAAGGCCCAGACCACCCGTCACCGCATCATGGGCATCGTCAACGACGACGACTGCCAGATAGTCTTCTCTGATACTCCCGGAGTGCTCAAGCCCAACTACAAGATGCAGGAGATGATGCTGGCCTTCTCGGAGTCGGCCCTTGCCGATGCCGACGTACTGCTCTATGTCACCGACGTGGTGGAAAATCCCGAGAAGAACGCCGACTTCCTCGCCAAGGTGGCCAAGATGACCATACCCGTGCTGCTGCTCATCAACAAGATAGACCAGAGCGACCAGAAGACCCTCGGCGACATCGTGGAGCGCTGGCACGCGCTGCTGCCCAATGCAGAGATACTGCCCGTGTCGGCCAAAAACAAGTTTGGCACCGCCCCGCTGATGAAGCGCATCAAAGAACTGCTGCCCGAGTCGCCCGCCTATTTCGGCAAAGACCAGCTCACCGACAAGCCCGCCCGCTTCTTTGTCTCCGAAATCATCCGCGAGAAGATTCTCCTGTATTATGACAAGGAGATACCCTACTCAGTAGAGGTCGCAGTGGAACGCTTCAAGGAGACCGACACCAATATACATATCAACGCTGTCATCTATGTGGAGCGCGACTCACAGAAAGGCATCGTAATCGGGCATCAGGGCGTGGCGCTCAAGAAGGTAAGCAGCGAGGCGCGCAAGGCCCTGGAGAAGTTCTTCGACAAGAAAATCTTCCTCGAGGTCTTTGTCAAGGTCGACAAGGACTGGCGCAACTCCCAGCGCGAACTGAACAACTTCGGGTACAACCCCGAATAATATATCACTCCCCCCTGATGAGACGTAGGGGGTACTCTCGCCGACCAAGGGCGAGGGCCGGAGAATGTTAAACTTCAGCAAAACAAACAAACACAGAAATGGCAAATTTAGTAGCTATCGTAGGTCGCCCCAACGTGGGCAAATCTACTCTCTTCAACCGACTCACGCAGAGTCGGCACGCCATAGTGAGCGACACGGCTGGTACTACGCGTGACCGCCAGTATGGCAAATGTTCATGGAATGGAAAAGAATTTTCGGTAGTCGATACCGGTGGATGGGTAGTCAACTCTGACGACGTCTTCGAGGACGCCATCCGCAAGCAGGTGCTCGTCGCCACCGAAGAGGCCGACCTGGTGCTCTTCCTGGTAGATGTCGAGACCGGTCTCACCGACTGGGACGAGGATGTGGCGCTCATCCTGCGCCGTGCCAAGCTGCCCGTAATCCTTGTGGCTAACAAGGTAGACAACAGTGCCGAATACTATGAGGCTGCCGAGTTCTACAGCCTCGGTCTGGGCGATCCCTTCTGCATCAGCGCCGCCACCGGTGGCGGTACGGGCGACCTGCTCGACACCATCCTCGACCGTCTGCCCTTGGAGGCCAAGGAGGATGTGGAAGACGACATCCCCCGCTTTGCCGTCGTAGGCCGACCCAATGCCGGCAAGAGCAGCATCATCAATGCCTTCATCGGCGAAGACCGCAACATCGTCACCGAGATTGCCGGCACCACCCGCGACAGTATCTACACACGGTTTGACAAGTTTGGCTTTGACTTCTATCTCGTCGATACCGCCGGTATACGCCGCAAGAACAAGGTGTCTGAGGACCTGGAGTTCTACTCCGTGATGCGCTCCATCCGTGCCATCGAGCACAGCGATGTCTGCATCCTGATGATTGACGCCACCCGAGGCATCGAGGCGCAGGATATGAACATCTTCCAGCTCATCCAGAAGAACAACAAGTCGCTCGTGGTGGTGGTCAATAAGTGGGACCTCGTGGCCAACAAGGACCAGAAGGTCATCGATACCTTCACCAACGCCATACGCAACCGCATGGCTCCCTTTGTCGATTTCCCCATCATCTTTGCTTCGGCCCTTACCAAGCAGCGCATCTTCCGCGTGCTCGAGACCGCCAAGGAGGTCTACCAGAACCGCAAGGCCCACGTCGGAACATCCAAGCTCAACGAGGTGATGCTGCCTATCATCGAGGCTACGCCCCCCCCATCGACCAAAGGCAAGTATATCAAAATCAAGTACTGTACGCAGTTGCCCAACACGCAAATCCCTTCGTTTGTGTTCTATGCCAATCTGCCCCAGTATATCAAGGAGCCTTACCGTCGCTTCCTCGAGAACAAGATACGCGAAAACTGGTCTATGCACGGATGCCCCATCAACGTGTTCATACGCCAGAAATAATAACCATAGTCTGCCCCCGGCCTTGTGTCGGGGGAAGATGCAATCACCGTCAACGTGCGCAAACTGATATTCACACTCGCGGCTGTAGTGGCCGTGCTCTTCGTGGCTTGTGGCCCTGAGCCCAAGTCCGACGACGTGGTGGCGCAGACCGCCAAGGTCTATTACGACCATCTGCTCCATGGCCGGTATGACCACTTTGTCGACGGCACTTACCGCCCCGACAGTATTCCCGACAGCTATCGCGAACAGCTCATCGCCAATGCCCGTATGTATGTGGCCCAGCAGCAGAAGGAGCGTGGCGGCATCTGTGACGTCGCTGCCGTAGGCGCTCTGGTCGACACTGCGCGCCATCAGGGCAACGCCTTTGTGATGCTCACCTTCGCCGACAGCACCCGCGAGGAGATTGTGGTGCCAATGGTGTACCACAATGGGGTGTGGTATATGCGCTAAGCGGTCTCGGGCGAGTCTCGGGCAGACTTGGGCTGCGTGAGGGGCGTGAGGTGCCGACGGCATCTGTCATCACCCGTATAAACAAGCAAGAGGAAACGGCAGTCCGTTTCCTCTTGTCTTTTCTATAGCCCTGCTCCAAAGCGGGCAGAGGCATTGTTGTTCTCCTATACCTTATTATATATGGGCTGTGGCCCAGTCAGACGATGCCCATGCTGCGGGCCTTCTCCATGAGTAGCGCCATGAGCGGTTCGCGCTCGTTGGGCACGCGGTTGTCGAGCACGGCGTCTTTCAGCGTCTGCTTGAGGGTGCCTACCTCGCGGCTGGGCTGCAGATGAAACATCTCCATAATCTCGTTGCCGTCGATGACAGGCTGCAGCAAGCGCTTGTAGTCGCGCTCCTTGAGGTCGGCGAGCTTCACGCGCACGGCGGCGAAGTTGTCGAGGAAGCGCTGCTTGCGCTCATGGTTCTTGCTGGTGATGTCGGCCTCGCAGAGTATCATCAGGTCGTCGATGTCGTCGCCAGCGTCATTGATGAGTCGTCTCACGGCGCTGTCGGTCACCTCTTCGTCGGCTATCACGATGGGGCGCATGTGCAGGTCCACCATCTTCTGGACATACTTCATCTTGGCGTCCATAGGCAGCTTGAGTCTGCGGAAGAGCGGGGGCACCATCTTGGCGCCTATGAAGTTGTGGTTGTGGAATGTCCATCCCTGCAGAGGGTCCCAGCGCTTCGACTTGGTCTTGCCTATGTCGTGGAGCAAGGCTGCCCAGCGCAGCCAGATGTTGTCGGAGTGGCGCGCCACATTGTCCAGAACCTCGAGAGTGTGGTAGAAATTGTTCTTGTGCTTCTTGCCGTTGCGTGTCTCCACAATGTCGAGATTGGTAAGTTCGGGCATGAGTATCTGGAGCAGGCCGCAGCGGTGCAGGTCTACAAATCCCTTGCTCGGGGTGGGCGTGGCCATAATCTTGTTGAGCTCCTCCATGACGCGCTCGCCGCTGATAATCTTGATGCGCTCGGCATTGCGGCCCAGGGCGTCGAAGGTCTCGTCTTCGATGTAGAAGTTGAGCTGGGTGGCAAACCTGATGCAGCGCAGCATGCGCAACGGGTCGTCAGAGAAGGTGATGTCGGGGTCGAGGGGGGTGCGTATGATGCCGTCCTCCATATCGTACACGCCGTCAAAGGGGTCTACGAGCTCGCCGAAGCGGTCGTGGTTGAGGCAGATGGCAAGGGCGTTGATGGTGAAGTCGCGTCTGTTCTGGTCGTCTTCCAGCGTTCCGTCCTCGACATGAGGCTTGCGGCTGTCGTGGCTGTAGCTTTCCTTGCGCGCACCCACAAATTCTACCTCGAGGTCGCGGTACTTCACCTGTGCGGTGCCGAAGTTGCGGAATACCGACAGATGCGCCTTTCGTCCCAGTTGGCCCTTGAGTTCTTCGGCCACACGGATGCCGCTTCCCACGACCACCACGTCGATGTCATTGGAAGCCCGCTCCAGAAACAGGTCGCGCACGTATCCGCCCACCACATAGCACTCCATGTGCAGGTGGTCTGCCACGCGGCCGATGGTCTTGAATATATCCTTGTCAAGTAGCTGAGCCAGCTCAGCGTCAGTATAATTTCTCATAATCTATGTCTGCTGAGGCGCGCCGTTACCTGGCGTCGCCGATAGGTTACTGCAAAGTTACTCATTTTAAGCCGTCCTCGCAAGTGGATGGCTGAAAATCTCACCCCTGCTGGCTTGCGGGCGTCCTGGTTGCGGTCACAGACTGTGCCGGGTGGGGTGGAGTCGGCGTAGGTGTAGCCGTGCGGGTCGGCAGAATGGTCTGGGCGCGGCCAGGTCTGGTTTGGCTGTCAGCCCGAAAACTTTTACGCCATTTGTTTCCCTACCTCAGAAAAATTGTGTAAGTTTGCACGTATGAAAGCAAAGGTATTCTTTTTGACGGCAGTAGCTGCTTTGATGCTGCTGTCGTGTGGCCCCACAGAGAGTGACAATGCCGCAGCGCTTGTGGCCCAGATAGAGCAGCTCTATGCCGATGGCAAGTATCAGACGGTGCTTGACTCTATCACCTCGCTGCGCCAGCGTTATCCCAAGGAGGTTGAGGCCCGTCGCCGTGTGCTCCCCATCTGGCAGGATGCGTCGTTGCGCATCGCCCAGGCCGACATCGCCCGCACCGACTCGGCTCTCCAGGCGACCATCGCCGAGATGGCGGCTGCTAAGACCATCCGCGAGCGCAACTTCATCGGCATACGCCGCGACTCGCTGCAGGTGCGCTATGATGTGCTTGTGGGTACGGTGCGCGTGATACACCGCCGCCAACAGGAAAAATAATACGGGCACGGCAAATCGTGTCGGCAAAGTTTTGCTGTTTCTTGATAAATCAGTAACTTTGCACTACCTATTATATATATATGGCAGTAAATACAGAAGACCAGTTTAAGGATACGGTCAGCGAGTGTCGCTCGCTTTTTGAAAAGAAACTCCACGACTACGGAGCATCATGGCGCATATTGCGTCCATCATCGCTTACCGACCAGTTGTACATCAAGGCCAAGCGCATACGCTCTCTCGAGATCAAGAAAGAGTCGCTGGTAGGCGAGGGCATCCGTCCGGAGTTTATCGCCCTTATCAATTATGGCATTATAGGTCTTATCCAGCTTGCGCGAGGTTTTGCCGACAGCGTGGATATCACCCCCGCCGAGGCTCTCGGTCTCTACGACCACTATGCCGCTGAAGTCCTGGAACTCATGATACGCAAGAACCACGACTACGATGAGGCGTGGCGTTCTATGCGTGTGAGTAGCTATACCGACCTTATTCTCACCAAGATAGAACGTATCAAGGAAATCGAGGATCTGCATGGCCAGGTGCTCGTGTCTGAAGGCATAGACGCCAACTATATGGATGTAATCAACTATGCCGTATTTGGTGCCATCAAGTTGAAAGAGAGTGAACAGGCTTAAGACCATAGCGACCAATATCTGCCGTGCGGTGCTGGCAGTGACATTCATCTTCTCGGGATATGTCAAGGCCATCGACCCTCTGGGTACCCAGTACAAGATACGCGATTATCTCACGGCGCTTTCGATTGGCGACTACGTGCCCGACTGGCTCACGCTGGGTTCGTCGGTGGCGTTGGCATCTCTCGAGTTTGCGTTGGGCATCTTCATCCTCTTCGCCATACGCCGCCGGTTTACCACCCGGGTGATACTGGCGTTTATGGCGGTGATGACCCTCATCACGGTGTGGATAGCGATAGCCAACCCCGTGAGCGACTGTGGCTGCTTCGGCGACGCCATCACCCTCACCAATGTGCAGACACTGCTCAAGAACGTGGTGCTCACGGCCTGTGCCGTAGTGGTGTGCCGCTGCCGCGAGCGTATGTTCCGCTTCGTGTCGGAGAACAACCAGTGGATAGTCGTCAACTATACCGTCATCTATATCGTAGCCACCAGCATCTACAGCCTGTACCTGCTGCCGCGCTTCGATTTCCGCCCCTATCATGTGGGAGCCAACATCCGCGAGGGTATGGAGATACCCGAGGGCGCCAAGATGCCCCGCTACGAGAATACCTTTGTGATGGAGAAAAACGGGGAGCGTCGCGAGTTTACCCTCGACAACTATCCCGACTCCACATGGACATTCGTAGAGCGCAAGAGTGAACTCGTGGAAGAAGGCTACGTGCCTCCCATCCACGACTTTACCATTACCGACAATGCTACCGGTGACGACATCACCCAGCAGATACTCGACGACAAGGGATATACTTTCCTGCTCGTCTCGCCCCATCTCGAGAGTGCCGATGATACCAATTTCGGCGACATAGACCAACTCTACGAGTACTGTCAGGCGCAAGGAGTCCCGTTCTATTGCCTCACGGCGAGTGGCGAGGATGCCATCCAGCACTGGCGCGACATCACCGGAGCCGAGTACCCCTTCTGTATGAGCGACGAGACCACGCTGAAGACCGTCATACGCAGCAATCCGGGTCTGGTGCTCATCAAGGACGGCACCGTGATACGCAAGTGGAGCCACAACGGGCTGCCCAAGTCGGAAGAACTCAACGGCCCGCTCGCCCAGATAGAGATAGGCCAGATGGACGATGTCAGCGTGGCGCGCAAGATAGCCTCCATCCTCTCCTGGTTTGTCCTGCCCCTCATGCTGCTCGTCATTGGAGACCGACTGTGGGCCTGGAGCCGCTGGGTGAGGAACAAGGAATCAAAAATGAGATACTTTAACTTCAATAAAAACAACAAGAAAATGAGAAAGAAAATTGTAGCAGGTAACTGGAAGATGAATCTGAACCTGCAGGAGGGCGTAGCTCTCGCAAAGGAGATTAACGAGGCTTTGGTACAGGACAAGCCTAACTGCGATGTAATAATCTGTACTCCTTTCATCCACTTGGCAAGCGTAGCCCAGGTGCTCGACGCCAACGTAGTGGGTCTGGGTGCTGAGAACTGCGCCGACAAGGAGAAAGGTGCATACACCGGTGAGGTTTCTGCCGCTATGGTTAAGTCTACCGGAGCTCAGTATGTTATCCTCGGCCACTCAGAGCGTCGCGAGTATTACGGCGAGACCGCTGAGATGCTGAAGGAGAAGGTACAGCTCGCCCTCGCCAACGGCCTGAAGGTTATCTTCTGCTGCGGTGAGACTCTCGAGGAGCGCGAGGCAGAGCGTCAGAACGAGGTTGTAAAGGCCGAGCTCGACGGTTCTGTATTCAACCTCACTGCTGAGGAGTGGAAGAACATCATCCTGGCTTACGAACCCATCTGGGCTATCGGTACCGGCAAGACTGCTACTTCTGACCAGGCTCAGGAGATGCTGGCTTACATCCGTTCTATCGTTGCCGAGAAGTACGGTCAGGAAGTTGCCGACGAGACATCAATCCTCTACGGCGGTAGCTGCAAGGCTTCCAACGCTCCTGAGCTCTTCGCCAAGCCCGACATCGACGGTGGTCTTATCGGTGGCGCTTCTCTGAAGGCTGCTGACTTCAAGGGCATCATCGACGCTTGGAAGAAATAATCGCTAAACCATTACAGGGCATCTGGCTTCATGACCTACGGGTCGGGGGAAGCCCGATGCCCTTTTACTTAATCCTTAGATAAATGAGTAGATTACTTGCCATCATTCTCGTCGCCATCATCGGCTCGCTGACTTCTGCCCGCGCGCAGAATTTCATGCAACATATCCGCAAGACCGAGGCGGGCAAAGGTACTGTCACCGTGACCCAGAGTGAGGAGATAGACAGGCTCGTCAATGGCAAGGTTCAGACGCCAGCTGCCGACGCCAAGACTCAGACCAAGACCAATCACCCCACAACATCTGCCGACGCCCGTAAGCCCGGCGACAAGCCCGTGGCTGCCCACGGCGACAAGCCCCACAAGGATGCGCCCCACAGCCCATCCGCCAATCACAACGAAAACGAAGAAGAGACACCTGCCGTGGATATGAGCAAGAAGGTCATGCGCAACGGTTACAAGATTAACGGTTACCGTGTACAGGCCTACGCTGGAGGTAACACCCGGCAAGACCGCATCGCGGCTGAGCGTGTCCGCAACGCCATAAAGATGAAATTCCCTAACCAACCCGTCTACGTTCATTTCTATTCGCCCCGATGGATTTGCCGTGTGGGCAACTACCGCAACTATGAGGAAGCGGCGTGGATGCTCGGACAACTCAAGAAGATGGGTTACAAGTCGGCCACCATCGTCAAGGGAAAAATCACCGTCCAATACTGATTGCTAACAGACAACTACAATGACAATAGAACCAGAATACCGGCCCGGGCTCGACGAGCTGGCTTCCCATTATCATGATATCCTTGCCCTTCTGGGCGAAGACCCACAGCGCGAGGGGCTCCAGAAGACTCCCATGCGTGTGGCCAAAGCCATGCAGGTGCTCACCCGAGGTTACCAGCAGGACCCCAAGAAGGTACTGACCGATGCCCTCTTCAAGGAAGAGTACAGCCAGATGGTAATCGTCAAGGATATCGACTTTTTCTCTATGTGCGAGCACCACATGTTGCCCTTCTACGGCAAGGCTCATGTAGCCTACATCCCCAATGGCTACATTACCGGACTGAGCAAGATAGCCCGGGTGGTCGATATCTTCTCCCACCGACTGCAGGTGCAGGAGCGGCTCACCCAGCAGATTAAGGAGTGCATCGACGAGACCCTACACCCGCTGGGCGTGATGGTCGTGGTCGAGGCCAAGCACATGTGTATGCAGATGCGCGGCGTGGAGAAGCAGAACTCCATCACCACCACGAGCGACTTCAGTGGCGCCTTCAACCAGGCCAAGACCCGCGAAGAGTTTATGAACCTTCTCCGTGGCGAGAGCCGCCGTTTCTAACCCTCAAACACTACGTTATGATACGATTTATCTCATGGAATGTCAATGGCCTGCGTGCCTGTGTGGGCAAGGGCTTTGAAGATATCTTCCGCGAGTTGGACGCCGATTTCTTCTGCTTGCAGGAGACCAAGATGCAGGCCGGCCAGCTCGACCTCCAGTTTGACGGCTACCACTCCTTCTGGAACTATGCCGACAAGAAGGGCTACTCCGGCACAGCCATCTACACCCGCCACGAGCCGTTGAGCGTCGCCTATGGCATAGGCATCGACGAGCACGACCATGAGGGTCGCGTCATCACGCTCGAGATGCCCCAGTTCTATCTCGTCACCGTCTATACGCCCAATTCACAGGACGAGCTGCGCCGTTTGGACTACCGCATGCAGTGGGAGCGCGACTTCCAGGACTATCTGCTCCGCCTCAACGCCCACAAGCCCGTCGTCGTCTGTGGCGACATGAATGTGGCCCACGAGGAGATAGACCTCAAAAATCCCAAGACCAACCGCCGCAACGCCGGATTTACCGACGAGGAGCGCGAGGCCATGACCCGTCTGCTCGACAGCGGCTTTGTCGACACCTTCCGCCGTCTGCATCCCGACGAGGTGACCTACAGCTGGTGGTCCTACCGATTCCGTGCCCGTGAGAAGAACACCGGGTGGCGCATCGACTACTTCCTCGTCTCCGAGAGCCTCGCCCCCCAGGTGGCAGAAGCCAAGATACACACCCAGATTATGGGTAGCGACCACTGCCCCGTAGAGGTAGACCTCGACTTGGGCTGACCCGACGCTCCCGAGGTCTCTACAGCCTCGCCCTATACGATAATATCCGCAATGCCTCCCTTTTGGGCATTGCGGATATTTCTTTTCCGACCCTCTCTCAGCCTCCGGCCAAGGCGCGGCTGGCGTAGCGGTCGTCAGGAGTGGTCTCTGTCGGCTTACTTGTTAGGGTAAGTCATGTTTTCGGGCTTGATGTCTGTCAGCACCTCATCCACATACTTGCGCGACTCCCATTTGGCCATCGGCAGGTCGTGCAGCAGATAGTTGCCACAGTCTCTCGGTGCAGCGCCGGGTATCTCGCCTTCAAAGTTGGCCACGAACTCAAACGTGCGCTTCATCAGCCCCACGATATCGCTGCTCTTCAGGTCGCCTCTCAACAGCAGATAACACCCTGTAAGACAACCCATAGGGCCCCAGTAGATGACGCGGTCGCGCCATTCTTCATCGTTGCGCAGATAGGTGGCAGCCAGATGCTCTATCGTGTGGATGGCGCCCACGTGCAGAGCCGGTTCGCGGTTGGGTTCCTTCATGCGTATGTCAAAGGTGGTGACCACCTCGCCGCCCACCTGGTCCTTGCGGCTCACATAGATGCCACGCAGCAGCTGCTCGTGGTCTATCGTAAAACTTGGTATCTTCTCCATATTTCTCTTGTTGTGGTTTATCTTATGTTGTCGAGGAAGCGGCGCGTCACGCCGAATGAGTTGTCGGCCAGACGGTCCCAGAAATCCACGTACATGGCAGCCTTGTCGTCGCGCAGCGGCACATCGCTGATGATGCGCATCGAGACAAAGGGCACGCCATAGATGTGGCAGGTCTGGGCGATGCCGCAGCTTTCCATATCCACAGCCTGGGCTTCGGGGAAGTGGCCCATGATTTCGCGCATCTTCTCGCGGCTGTTCACAAACCAGTCTCCGCTCACGATGAGGCCCTTGCGCAGCGTCACCTCGCTCTCTGCCATGGTGCGGTCTATGGCTTCTGCCACACATGCAGCGGCACTATAGCGTGTCGGCATGCCCTGCACCTGACCGTAGTCGTTGTCGTCGCCGCAGTACACGTCGTGATAGGCATACTCGGTGCCCACCACCACGTTCTGCACGTCGAGTGTGGGGTCGGCGCCGCCAGCCACGCCGGTCGATATCACCAGTTCGGGCTTGTAGCGGTTTATCATCTCCACCGTGCAGATGGCAGCGTTGACCTTGCCTATGCCGCTCTGTTGCAGTATGAGTGTGTGGCGCCCCATCTCTCCCGTCACCACGGTTCTGCCGTGATGCTCTGTGGTCGTGGCGTGGTCCAGCAGTTTTGCCAGTTGGGCAAACTCCTTGTCCATAGCCACGATTATTGCTATCTTCATAATCTCTGTCTTTAATTTGTTCTGCAAAATTACGCCAATAAGCCTATATGTGGGCCTAAATAATAGTTAAATAACCCTAACCGCCGCCTCCGCACCCATATTGACCATGTCGGGATGGTCCGCCACGGCTGTCGCCATCTTCGGGGTAGGGCAGAAAGTCCTGCCCATGCCCTCAGCGCTCATTTTGTGGTTTGATTTCACGGTTTCATGCACCGATATCACTATTTCCGAGTTTGCATTTCCCATTTCATGCTTCGCCTTCCATTTGTTTGCATGCCCGGCAGAGTTGTCGTTGGATGCGTAGCGTCCGTTGGCAAGCTCCATTCCAGAAAATCCCAAGGGGAAGAAGCCAATAAGAGGCCCCATCCCAGCCGTTCCCAAGGCGAAGGAGTTTCATACAATCACCATAAACACAGCAAGAATGGACTCCCATACAGGGGCAGGGGAGGGGCTCCTACTCGGAACCTCCACAAGCAGTAGCAACTCTGTAGGAGTTGCGATTTCATAGCCCAGGGTTGCGGGCGAAGTCCGCTACCCTGGGTAACAGCCTAAGTAATGTAGCAACTCTGAAGGAGTTGCGATTAGCCGTAGGCGTTACTCGCAGCAGGATAATGGGCTGCTATTTGGTGGAGGAGATTATTGGATTGAGTATAACGCCTTCGGCTAAGCGCAACACTTACAGCGTTGCTATCCTTTTTTGTATCAATACCCAGGGTAGAGGCGCTGCACGCCTCAACCCTGGGCTGGGGAAGCGCAACTCCTACAGAGTTGCTGGGGGTGCGTACCGTCCACAATGGGCTAATAATACCGCCGTCATGGGTAGAGGCGTTGCACGCCTCAACCCTGGGCTGGGGAAGCAGCAATTCCTACAGAGTTGCCGGGGGTGCGTAGCGTCCACGATGGGCTAATAATACCGCCGTCATGGGTAGAGGCGCTGCACGCCTCAACCCTGGGCTGGGGAAGCGCAACTCCTACAGAGTTGCCGGGGGTGCGTAGCGTCCACGATGGGCTACTCATGCTTCTGTCATCGGCTCACTGCTCTCTGCTCAAGTGGATGACAAAACCGTTGCCGCTCAAGAAGCGGTCGGCGAAAATCTTGTAGCCGTGGCCGTTGGACAACTCGCCTTCAGGACCCTGGAACCCCAGCGCGCCCATCTCGTGGCGCAGCTTGTTCCACACCTCTTCGTCGGTCATCGAAATACTCACGAGCGGAGCCGTGGCAGGTTGACCTGCACCGGCTATGGCTATGAGCGTGGCCTTGTCGCTACTTACGTTGACCATGCTCCCCATCTCGTCGGCGTCGCAGCCCTGGGTGTAGATGGTGGCGCGTCCCACCTGGTAGATTTCGTTGATGGCGCTGCGCACATAGCCCATCTCGCCCATCATCTCGTCCACCTTCCCAGCCTCGCGCAGTCCCTTCACCGCCGTGCCGCTCGTCTCTATGAGGTCGGCTATGTCTATGGCGCGCTCTATCGAGATACAGCGCGTCTTGATTTCCTGCTCCGTGGCAGGCTGGGCCAGAGCCGCTGCCGCCCGCTTCTCCTGCGGTGTGGCGTCGGCAGCCGAAGTCTTGGGTTTGCAACCAATCAGCACGAGAGCCGACATGAGGGTTATGGCCCATAGCGGGCGCGAGAAGAGGGTGGTGGTCATACGCTTGATGGTTTTCTGATTATTTGCTGCGAAGATAGGCAGAAAAAGCGAGAAAGCCGCCAGTAAGGTGAAAAAAATGCGTAATTTTGTGACGATTATGGACAATAAAGCATTTTCGGCCGCTCTCTTCAAGTGGGCTCATCGCCACTGGCGCGAACTCCCTTGGCGCGGATGCGGCGACCCCTATGCCATCTGGCTTTCCGAGATTATCCTCCAGCAGACACGCATCAGCCAGGGCACGAAGTACTGGTTGCGGTTCATGCACGCCTATCCCACCGTGGCAGACCTGGCGGCCGCCAGCGAAGACGAGGTGCTCAAGCTGTGGCAAGGACTGGGTTACTACTCGCGGGCGCGCAATCTCCACGCCGCAGCGCGGCAGATAGTGGAGCGCGGAGCCTTCCCCGATACCTACCAGGAGATACGTCGCCTCAAGGGAGTGGGCGACTACACCGCTGCCGCCATCGCCTCGATGGCTTTCGGGCTGCCCCATGCCGCCGTCGACGGCAATGTCTATCGCATCCTTGCCCGCATCTTCGCCATCTCTACCCCCATCGACTCTACCCAGGGCAAGCACGAGTTTCAGCAGTTGGCCGACGCGCTCTGCCCGACCGACGAGGCAGGCTACTGGAACCAGGCCATGATGGACTTTGGCGCCCTGCAGTGCAAACCCAAAGGTCCCGGTTGCGGCAGCTGCCCATTTGCCGACATGTGTGAGGCTCGCCGCCTCGGGCAGACGGCCTCCTTCCCCGTCAAGGAGGGCCGTGTGAAGCACCGCGACCGCTACTTCACCTATTATTATATTACGCGCGCGCACGAGGTGCTCTTCCACCGCCGCGGCACCGATGACATCTGGCGATCGCTGTGGGAACCTGTGCTCGTAGAGGGCGACGCCGCGTCGCTCGACGATGCCGGGCGCGTGGTCAAGCATGTGCTCACCCACCAGACCATCTATGCCCAGCTCATCCGTATCGACGCTACCCGTCTGACAGACCATGAGCCGCTGCCCTATGGCCTCCCGCCGATAGCGCAGCTGCTGAAGGAATATCGCTGGGCCACCCCCGACGAGCGCGAGGGCTACGCCATGCCACGGCTGATGGACAAACTGCTCGCCGACAGGTAGCCGTCGCCGCCCGTCGCCCCTGCCGCCACGCCGACGGTGGCAGCGGATGCTCGCCAGGCCGCCGGCAGAAGGGCAAAAGTCACGTTAATTGCCGATTATGTTGGCTTATTCTCATATTTTCATTATCTTTGCAGCGATTTATAATACATTAATACTTACAGCCCTTAACGGGCGAGGAGTAAACAATACCAACAACAATGAATATACTGAAGAAATACTGGCTCGATGCAGCCGCAGTAGTTTTGTTTGCGCTGATAGCGTTTGTCTATTTCATGCCTGCCGACCTTGACGGCCGCATCCTCTACCGCCACGACTCGTCGGCGGGTCGCGGAGCTGGTCAGGAGCAGTCGGAATATCACGCCCGCACCGGCGAAGTGTCGCGCTGGACCAACGCCACATTCAGCGGCATGCCCACCTATCAGACTGCGCCGTCGTATTCGAGTACCAACGGTCTGCAGAAGGTCATGGACGCCTACCATCTGTGGCTTCCCGAGAATGTGTGGTACGTCTTTGCCTACCTCTTGGGCTTCTACATCCTGCTGCGCGCCTTCGACTTCCGCAAGGAGCTGGCTGTGCTGGGATCCATCATCTGGGCGTTCTCGTCGTACTTCTTCATCATCATCGCCGCGGGCCACATCTGGAAGGTGATGGCGCTGGCCTATCTTCCGCCCATGATTGCCGGCGTGGTGCTGGCCTATCGCGGTCGCTACCTGAGCGGCTTGCTGCTCACAGCCATCTTCACCGCTTTTGAGGTCAAGGCCAACCACGTGCAGATGACCTACTACTATCTGTTCATCATCCTCTTCATGGTGATAGCCTTCCTCGTTGAGGCCATCCGCAGCCACCGCCTCGACCGCTTTGCCAAAGCCACCGCCGTCTGCTTCGTGGGCGCCGCGCTGGGCATCTGCATCAATCTGAGCAACCTTTACCACACCTGGCAGTATGGCCAGGAGAGCATGCGCGGAAAGAGCGAGCTGGTCAAGAAGAACGCCGCCAACCAGACCAGCAGTGGACTGGACCGCGACTACATCACCCAGTGGAGCTACGGCATCGACGAGACATGGACGCTGCTCATCCCCAATGTCAAGGGAGGCGCCTCTGTGCCCCTCGCAGCCAATGAGACCGCTATGGAGAAGGCCAACCCTGAGTTCTACCCTATCTACCAGCAGATAGGACAGTACTGGGGCGAACAGCCCGGTACCAGCGGCCCCGTCTACGTGGGTGCCTTTGTGCTCATGCTCTTCGTCCTCGGTCTCTTCATCGTCAAGGGGCCCATGAAGTGGGCTCTGCTCGCAGCCACCGTGCTGAGTGTACTCCTCTCGTGGGGTCGCAACTTCATGCCCTTTACCGATTTCTTCCTCGACTACGTGCCCCTCTACGCCAAGTTCCGCACCGTGGCGTCTATCCTTGTGATAGCCGAGTTTACCATCCCTCTGCTTGCCATGATGGCGCTGCGCCGCATCGTGGAAGACCCGCAGGTGCTCACCCGCAATATGCGCTGGGTCTACGTGAGCTTCGGCCTCACCGCCGGCGTGGCTCTGCTCTTCGCCCTCATGCCCGGCTTCTTCTTCAACGACTTCATCTCTTCGTCCGAGCGTGTGGCGCTCGGCCAGGTACCCGACGAGTATCGTCACGCCCTTATGGCCAATCTCACCGAGATGCGTCAGGCCGTGATGACCGCCGACTGCTGGCGCTCGTTCTGGATTGTTACCGTGGGCGTGGTGATGCTGCTGCTCTACCGCATCAACAAGCTCAAGGCTGCCTATATGATTGCCGGCGTGGGCGTGCTCTGCCTGGTAGATATGTGGCAGGTCAACAAGCGCTACCTCAATGACGGCATGTTTGTAGAGAAGAGCGTGCGCGAGGCACCCCAGCCCATGAGCCACACCGACCAGCTCATCCTCAAGGACAAGGGTCTGGACTATCGTGTGCTCAATCTCGCCACCAATACCTTCAACGAGAACGAGACCTCTTACTACCACAAGAGCATCGGAGGCTATCATGCCGCCAAGCTGCGCCGCTACCAGGAGATGATAGAGGCTTACATCAATCCCCAGATGTCGCGTATCATGAAGGCAGTGGCCGACAGCGACGGCGACATGACCCGCGTCAACGGCGACTCGCTCTTCCCCGTGCTCAATATGCTCAACACCAAGTATATCATCGTCCCCCTGCAGGGCGGACAGACCGTGCCTCTGCTCAATCCTTATGCCTACGGCAACGCATGGTTTGTAGACCGGCTCACCTTTGCCGACAACGCCAACCAGGAGATAGAGCGCATAGGCCAGATTGACCTGCGCCACGAGGCTGTGGCCGACAAGCGCTTTGCCGACGTGCTGGGCGAGGCTGTGGCGCAAGACAAGAACTCTGTGGCCAAACTCCTCGCCTATGAGCCCAACCAGCTGACCTACGAGGTAAGCTCTGACAAGGGCGGCGTGCTCGTCTTCTCCGAGGTCTACTATCCCGGATGGACCGCCACCATCGACGGACAGCCTGCCGAGCTGGGCCGCGTCAACTACATCCTGCGCGCGCTCCGCGTGCCTGCCGGCAAGCATCAGGTCAAGCTCGCCTTCTTCCCCAAGAGCGTCGATACCACTGAGACCATAGCCTATGTGGCTTATGTGGTGCTGCTGCTCATCATCGTGGGCGGACTCTACGACACCTGGCGCCGCAAGAAGAATAATCAAACGACACATTAATACTCTATAAGATATGAAGAAACTGCTCTCCCTGCCCCCCAATCTGGTGGGATGTTTCCATGACATAACCGGTCTGTCTGATACCGAATGGTTCTGCACCAACGACCCCGTGGGCCGCAAGCTCGGCTCGGGTGGCGGCACCACCTGGCTGCTCCAGGCGTGCTACGAAGCCCATGGCAATGGCCGTAGCTTCGACGAGTGGCTCGCTGCCGACCGTCGTCTGCTGCTCCATGCCGGCGGACAGAGCCGAAGACTGCCCTCATACGCCCCTTCGGGCAAGATACTCACGCCCATTCCCGTGTTCAGATGGGAGCGCGGCCAGCGCCTGTCTCAAGACCTGCTCTCCCTGCAGGTGCCCCTCTATCAGCGCATCATGAACCAGGCGCCCGAGGGGCTGCGCACGATGATTGTCAGCGGCGATGTCTACATCCGCGCTACCCAGGCGCTCCAGCCCATCCCCGATGCTGACGTGGTGTGCTATGGCCTGTGGCTCGGACCCGAAATAGCCAAGGACCACGGCGTCTTTGTCTCTTCCCACCAGACTCCCACCCAGCTCAAGTGTATGCTTCAGAAGCCATCGATGCAGACGCTGGGTCAGCTGCAGAAAGAGCATTTCTATCTGACCGACATCGGCGTGTGGCTGTTGTCCGACCGCGCCGTCAAGGTGCTCATGCGCCGCTCTATGCGCGACGGCGAGGTGACCAACTATGACATGTACGGCGATTTTGGCTGCTGTCTCGGCACCGACCCCACCATCGACGACCCCGAGGTCAACGACCTCAAGGTGGCCATACTGCCTCTGCCCGGCGGAGAGTTCTATCACTTCGGTACGTCGCACGAGATAGTCTCGTCTATGGTCGACATCCAGAATATCGTCAACGACCAGCGCGAGATCATGCACCACTCGCTCAAGCCCCATCCCTCCATGTTCACCCAGAACTCTGAAGTGGAGATTAAGATTACCGAACACAACCAGAACCTCTGGATTGAAAACAGCTGTGTGAGCGCCCAGTGGACCATAGCCCATGAGAATATCATCACTGGTGTGCCCCGCAATCAGTGGAAGATAGAACTCCGTCCCGGCCAGTGTGTCGACATCGTGCCCATCGGCGACGAGAGCTACGCCATACGCCCCTATGGCTTCAACGACAAGTTCCGCGGCGACATCACCGATGGTGTGACCGAATACTTGGGTGAACCTTTCACCCGTTGGACCGAAGAGCGCGGCATCGATGCCGCCGCCATCGAGGGCAAGGACGACCTGCAGTCGGCCCGCATCTTCCCCGTGGTCGACAATATCAACGACGCCGGCCTTGTACTGAGATGGATGCTCAACGAGCCTTATCAGCAGGGTGGCCGCGTGGTATGGAACGAGGCCCAGCGTCTCAGCGCCGACGAGATTTCGGCCCAGGCCAATCTGCGTCGTCTCGTCGAGCAGCGCAGGGAAAACCGTGCGCAGAACTGGTCGTTCCTCTCCCACAACTACGCCCACAGCGTGTTCTATCAGGTAGACCTCGACGATGCCGCCCATGAGTTTGCCGCCAACCACATAGCCGAGCCCACACCCCTGCCTGCCGACGAGCCTCTGCTCACCCGCATCCACGATGCCATGTTCCGCTCCGAGTTGCAGCGACTCAATGGTAAGGACGGCTCCGAGAGCGAGGGCCGCGCCTTCAGTCTGCTGCGCGAAGGCCTCACCCAGACCGTGCTCGCCCAGAAGCAGCATCCCCGTCTCTCGGTCTACTCCGACCAGATAGTATGGGGTCGCAGCCCTGTCCGCATCGACATCGCCGGTGGCTGGACCGACACCCCTCCCTTCTGCCTTATGGAGGGCGGCAACGTCATCAACCTCGCCATCGAGCTCAATGGTCAGCCGCCTCTGCAGACTTATGTCAAGCCCTGCCGCGACCATCATATCATCCTGCGCAGTATCGACCTCGGCGCTTCTGAGGTCATCACCACTTTTGAAGAGCTGCGCGACTTCCACCATGTGGGCAGTCCGTTCTCCATACCCAAAGCAGCACTGGCGCTGGCGGGCTTCCTGCCCGAGTATTCGGCTGAGCAGTATCAGTCGTTGGCGCAGCAACTTGCCGCCTTCGGCTGTGGTATCGAGGTGACGCTGCTCTCTGCTATTCCCGCAGGGTCGGGCTTGGGCACGAGCAGCCTCTTGGCTTCGACCGTACTTGGCGCCATCAACGACTTCTGTGGTCTCATGTGGGACAAGAACGAGATTGGCCGTCGCACCCTTGTGCTCGAACAGCTCCTTACCACCGGCGGCGGATGGCAAGACCAGTTTGGCGGTCTGCTCCAGGGCATCAAGCTGCTGCAGACGGGCAAGGGCTTTGACCAGAACCCAGTAGTGCGCTGGTTGCCGTCATCTCTCTACACCCAGCCCGAGTACCGCGCGTGTCATCTGCTCTACTATACGGGCATCACCCGCACCGCCAAGAAGATACTGGCAGAGATTGTGCGCCGCATGTTCCTCAACCAGCACGACGAACTGGCGTTGCTCCGCGAGATGAAGCAGCATACCATCGATATGTTTGAAGCCATCCAGCGCGAGAACTTCGACGAGATGGGCCGGCTGGTCCGCAAGACTTGGCAGCAGAACCAGCTGCTCGACAGCGGTACCAACCCAGCCGAGGTGGCTCGCCTTACCTCGCTCATCGATGACCTCTGCCTCGGTTACAAGCTGCCCGGAGCCGGTGGAGGTGGTTACCTCTACATGGTGGCTAAAGACCCCGAGGCTGCAGCCCGCATCAAGCAGATTCTCCGTGAGAACCGTCTCAACGCCAATGCCCGCTTCGTCGATATGTCGCTCAGCGACAAGGGTCTTCAGATCAGCCGCAGTTGAGGCCACGACATATGTAGAATCAGAACTTACTATAACAGTCAGAACGCAAATGCCCACCCCCACGGCATTTGCGTTCTGCGTTTTATCCCGTATGTCTGGCTGCGCGGAGGGCCTCGGCAGAAGGGCCCCGATTTGCTTCCGCCATTCCCGTAAGTATACTCCTCCTTCCACAAGGTCATCACTTGAGTACAGAGATTATCTCCGGCGGTCTGGAGATTGTCTCGGCTGAGCTGGAGGGTAACTCTGGCGGCTCGTATCGATTGAAACGAGGGCTCGTGTCGTTTGAAACGTGAGTCCGTGCCTTTCGTTACGTGGCCTCGTGCCTTCTGATACGAGCCAGCCAAGAGCTCTCGGGCGCGAGTCAATGGGCTTCGGGCGTGAGCCGATGGGCTTCGGGCTCGACCGATATGGCTTGGCGTAAGACTATGCATGGATAGCCGTCAGCCTTGGCAGCCTTGCCGCCTGCTGCTGTTCCCTATAACAGCAGACACGGGCAAGTCTCTGTGGATAGAGGCTTGCCCGTGTCTTGTGGGGTGGGGTGCGGAGTGTGGGTTATGGCTGGCTGTCGTCGAGAAATCCCTGTCGGCGCAGCGCCTTGATGAGCGTGGCCGACATGGCTTCGTTGTCCTTGCGCGTGTAGCGGATGTCGGTGAATATCTGGGCGAGGGTCTGCACGTTGTTGATTTCCACGAAGTGGCGGTTCTCCTCGGTGGCTTCCTTCTCGGCATAGGCGGCGTCGATGCGTTCGGGCGTATAGTCGGCGTAGGTCTCCTCGTGCACGATGGCGCTCAACGGCAGACGGTCGGTCTGCGCCGGATGCTCGTCGGGCCAACCCAGAGTGATGGTGGCGACGGGGAATACCAGCGGGGGCAGCTGCAGGGTGTCGATGATGGCCTCGGGGCAGTAGACGGTGGTACCCAGGAAGCAGAGCCCCAGCCCCTCGGCCTCTGCCATGTTGCAGAAGGTCTGGCAGTAGAGCAGTGCGTCGGTGGCGGCATTGATGAAACTCAGCAGGTTGTCGTATCCGGGATGGCCCTGTCGCTGCTCTGCCCACAGGGTGGTGCGCCTGTAGTCGGCACAGAAGGTGAGCACCACGGGGGCTTGGGTCACCATAGGCTGGGAGAAATGGGCGGGAGCGAGCCGCGCCTTCATCTCGTCGCTGCGGGTCACTACGACCGAATATAGTTGCAGGTTGCCCATCGTCTGGGTACGTTCGGCATCGCTGAGCAGCCGATGGAGCAGCGCCTCGTCAATGGGCTGCTGGGTATAGCGGCGTATGGAACGCCTGGAAGTAAACTGTGTCATCTTTTTGGAAAATTTTTCTGCGACAAAGTTATCTAAAGTTTTCCAAAACGGAAAACAAATAATCGATTTCTTTTATGAAAAATTCCATGAAAACGCTCGCTCATGTTGAAAAAATGTAGTAGCTTTGTAGTCCGACATATTATAATAATTATCCAACTTGTTATGAGCGAACTGAAAACATATTCTTACGACGAAGCATACCGTGCCACGCTCGCCTATTTTGACGGCGATGAGCTGGCAGCCCGAGTATGGGTCAACAAGTATGCCATGAAAGACAGCGCGGGCAACATCTATGAGCAGACGCCCACAGATATGCACTGGCGAATAGCCAATGAGATCGCGCGAATAGAGAACAACTATGACAATCCGATGAGCGCCCAGGAGGTGTTCGATGTGATTGACCATTTCAGATACATAGTGCCTGCCGGAAGCCCCATGACGGGTATCGGCAACAACCATCAGGTGGCCTCGCTGAGCAACTGCTTTGTGATAGGCCTCGACGGTGACGCCGACTCTTATGGCGCCATCATGCGTATCGATGAGGAACAGGTGCAGCTCATGAAGCGCCGCGGCGGCGTGGGTCACGATCTGAGCCAGCTGCGCCCCAAGGGTTCGCCCGTCAACAACTCTGCCCTCACCTCTACCGGACTGGTGCCCTTTATGGAGCGATTCTCCAACTCTACACGTGAGGTGGCTCAGGATGGACGCCGTGGAGCGCTGATGCTCTCGGTGAGTATCAAGCACCCGGACTCTGAGGCGTTTATCGACGCCAAGATGACCGAGGGCAAGGTGACTGGCGCCAATGTGAGCGTGAAACTTGATGACGCCTTCATGCAGGCAGCCGTCGACGGGAGCGACTATGTACAGCAGTTCCCCATCGACAGCGACCAGCCGATGATGACAAAGACCATCAATGCCCGCCAGTTGTGGGAGAAGATAGTACACAACGCATGGCAGAGCGCCGAGCCAGGTGTGCTCTTTTGGGATACCATTCTCCGCGAGAGCATCCCCGACTGCTATGCCGACCTCGGCTTCCGCACAGTGAGTACCAATCCCTGTGGCGAGATACCTCTCTGTCCCTACGACAGCTGTCGACTGCTGTGTGTCAACCTCTACAGCTACGTGGTCAACCCCTTCACCCCCGAAGCCCGTTTCGACTTCGACCTCTTCCGTCGTCATGCCCGCGCTGCCCAACGCATCATGGACGACATCGTAGACCTGGAGATGGAGAAGATAGACCAGATAATGGACAAGATTAAGCACGATCCCCAGAGCGATGAGGTCAAGGAGGCCGAGTATCATCTCTGGGAGAAGATACGCCACAAGAGCGGTCAGGGCCGTCGCATCGGTGTGGGCATCACCGCCGAGGGCGATATGCTCGCTGCCATGGGCCTGCGCTACGGCACCCAGGAGGCTACCGACTTCAGCGTCGAGGTACACCGTACCCTCGCCCTTGGCGTCTATCGTGCCTCGGTCGATATGGCTCGCGAGCGTGGCGCCTTTGCCATCTATGATGCTCACCGCGAGGAAGCCAACCCCTTCATCGGCCGCATCCGTGAGGCCGACCCCGAGCTCTATGCCGATATGGTCAAGTATGGCCGTCGCAATATAGCCTGTCTCACCATCGCGCCGACAGGCACCACGTCGCTCATGACGCAGACCACATCGGGTATCGAGCCCGTATTCATGCCCGTCTACAAGCGTCGCCGCAAGGTCAACCCCAATGACGCCGATGTGCATGTGGACTATGTAGACGAGGTAGGCGACAGCTTCGAGGAGTATATCGTCTACCACCGCAAGTTCCTCACCTGGATGGAGGTCAACGGCATGGATATCCACAAGCGTTACTCGCAGGAAGAGATAGACCAGCTGGTAGCTCGCTCGCCTTACTACAAGGCTACTGCCAATGATGTGGACTGGCTCATGAAGGTCAAGATGCAGGGCGCCATCCAGAAGTGGGTAGACCACTCTATCTCCGTGACCGTCAATCTGCCCAACGAGGTCGACGAGGCTCTCGTCAACCGTCTCTACGTCGAAGCCTGGCGCTCCGGGTGCAAGGGCTGTACCATCTATCGCGACGGCAGCCGCTCGGGCGTGATGATGTCGGTAAGCAAGAAGGACAAGAAGAAGGAGAAGAACCATCAGGCCGAGGCTGCGGCTTCGCCCTGCCAGCGTCCGGCTGTCACCGAGACCCGTCCCAAGGAACTCGTGTGCGATGTGGTGCGCTTCCAGAACAACCGCGAGAAGTGGGTGGCTTTTGTAGGACTGCTCGACGGCTATCCCTATGAAATCTTCACTGGTCTGCAGGACGACGAGGAAGGTATCGTGCTGCCCAAGACCGTCACTCGTGGCAAGATAATCAAGCAGACCAATGAGGACGGCAGCCATCGCTATGACTTCCAGTTTGAAAACAAGCGCGGCTACAAGACTACTGTCGAGGGCTTGTCTCAGAAGTTCAACCCCGAGTATTGGAACTATGCCAAGCTCATCTCGGGTGTGCTGCGCTACCGTATGCCTATCGACCACGTCATCAAACTTGTAGGTTCGCTCCAGCTTAATGATGAAAGCATTAACACTTGGAAGAACGGCGTGGAGCGCGCACTCAAGAAGTACATCGCCGACGGTACTCAGGCCAAGGGACAGATGTGC
Organism: Prevotella sp. P5-64; assembly: GCF_002251285.1. Taxonomy (NCBI): domain Bacteria; kingdom Pseudomonadati; phylum Bacteroidota; class Bacteroidia; order Bacteroidales; family Prevotellaceae; genus Prevotella; species Prevotella sp. P5-64. The sequence continues at coordinate 3,920 of NZ_NPJK01000003.1, read as the reverse complement.
CCTGCCTGTGGTCAGGAAACCCTTGTCTACCAGGAGGGCTGCCTCATCTGCACCAACTGCGGTGCCAGCCGTTGCGGTTGATGCCTTATATATAATCGTTGACACCTTATATATAATAATAGCAATCACTAAGATGAAACTCAACTCCAGTTATATTTATCTGCAAGACCTGCGCTTTCACGCCTATCACGGTGTGGAGGCGCAGGAGCGTATTGTGGGCAACGACTATCTGATGGACGTGCGCCTGCAATATCCTGTCGACCAAGCTATGCTCAGCGACAATGTGCTCGACACCGTCAACTATGCCGATGTCTACCGTGTGCTCGAACAGGAGATGCAGGTGCCCAGCAATCTGCTCGAGCGCGTGGCTTACCGCATTGCCGACCGCATCTTCCGTCGCTTCGCCTTTATCAAGAGCCTCGACATCAGGCTCACCAAGCTCAACCCGCCTATGGGTACCAATATGGGTGGCGCCGGTGTGGAACTCCACTTTGACAATGACCATGCTTAGCGCCGGGAGCAGAGCCTCTGTGGCGGGGGTGCCCCAAGCGGTCATGGACTACGGTGCGCCTACGCCATCTTTCATTTCCACTCTCATATAAGTCAAACTAAAACTTTTATCTATGAAATCGATTGTCATTATACTCATGTCGTGTCTGGTCGCAGTGACAGTCTCTGCGCAGGGAATTATCCGCAGACCGGCAGCAACTAAACCCAAGCCAACAGCAACTAAACCCAAGCCAACAGTAAGGAAACCCCAGAGTCGCGGCAGTAGTGCCGTAAGGCCCAAGCCTGCCCATCCGAAGAAGGAAGACCCCATCAACTCGCTGGCAGAGCCTCTGCGCTCCCACCTCAAGAAACTCATGGCCGATATGGTGCTGGTAGAGGGCGGTACGTATATGATGGGTAATCCAGATAGGGATAGGAATGACGAGTACGCTAAAGATGTGCCACATGAAGTTACCCTCAGCTCGTTTTATATCTGCAAGTATGAGGTCACCGAGGCGCTTTGGACCGCTGTGATGGGCAGTAATCCGTCAAGAGATAAGTTGGGAGACAACTATCCGGTTGAACGAGTAAACTGGTATGACTGTCAGGACTTCGTAGAGAAGCTAAGCGAATTGACCGGACGCCACTTCCGTCTGCCTACAGAGGCCGAATGGGAGTATGCTGCACGTGGTGGCAAGCGCAGTCGTGGTTATAGATATAGCGGAAGCTACGCTCTTGATGAAATAGGATGGCATGTAGGTAATGCACATTACTACAAGAGGGAAGTAGGAACCAAAAAGCCCAATGAACTGGGCCTTTATGACATGACTGGAAATGTGAGTGAATGGTGCCAGGACAAATTAGACATCGAATATTATCATCATAGTCCATCCATTAATCCCCAGGGGCCGGATAGAAGTACATACAAAGATAACCGTTGCTTTAGAGGTGGCTCGTTCTGTGATGAGGAGAAGTATGACGAGTTGAAAGTATATACACGCAATACTGGGATGCCCCCAGAGGAAAAATATGGCCATCTCGGGCTGCGTTTGGCCATGTCTGTAAACTAATGGCTCCGTCGGGTTTATGGTAACGAGAAGACGCTTACCCTGCGTTATGCCCTCGCCTTCGGCCGAATGGTCGAGGAGCGTTGCCCCGATGTGCGAGTCATCTGTGTCTGCATGCGTGATGACCATGCTTAGCGCCGAGAGCAGACCCTCTGCGGCGGGGATGCCCCGGGCGGTCATGGGCCACGGCGCGCCCACGCCATCTGTTATTTCCACTCTCATGTAAGTCAAACTAATACTTTTATCTATGAAATCGATTATCATTATGCTCATGTCGTGTCTGGTCGCAGTGACAGTCTCTGCGCAGGGAATTATCCGCAGACCGGCAGCAACTAAACCCAAGCCAACAGCAACCAAACCCAAGCCCACAGTAAGGAAACCCCAGAGTCGCGGCAGAAGTGCCGTAAGGCCCAAGCCTGCCCATCCGAAGAAGGTAGACCCCATCAACTCGCTGGCAGAGCCTCTGCGTATCCACCTCAAGAAACTCATGGCCGATATGGTGCTGGTAGAGGGCGGTACGTATATGATGGGTAATCCAGATAGGGATAGGAATGACGAGTACGCTGAAGATGTGCCACATGAAGTTACCCTCAGCTCGTTTTATATCTGCAAGTATGAGGTCACCGAGGCGCTTTGGACCGCTGTGATGGGCAGTAATCCGTCATATCATAAACTGGGAGACAACTATCCGGTTGAACAAGTAAACTGGTATGACTGCCAGAACTTCGTAGAGAAGCTAAGCGAATTGACCGGACGCCACTTCCGTCTGCCTACAGAGGCCGAATGGGAGTATGCTGCACGTGGCGGCAAGCGCAGTCGTGGTTATAGATATAGCGGAAGCTACGCTCTTGATGAAATAGGATGGCATGCAGGTAATGCCAAGCGGTATTCTTGGAGTTCATTGGGTGACAAGAAAGAAGTGGGAACCAAAAAGCCCAATGAATTGGGCCTTTATGACATGACTGGAAATGTGAGGGAATGGTGCCATGACAAGCATAGCGATGATTATTATCGCCATAGTCCTGCCATTAATCCCCAAGGACCGGATAGGAGTACATCCAAAGATAACCGTTGCCTGAGAGGTGGCTCGGTCTGGGATGATGATAAGTATGACGAGTTGAAAGTATATCATCGCCCTCGTGGTGGGATGCCCCCAGAGGAAAAATATGGCCATCTCGGGCTGCGTTTGGCCATGTCTGTAAACTAATGGCTCCGTCGGGTTTATGGTAACGGCGCCGAAGACACTTAATAAATGATAAAACTTGACAGCCGCTGGCGGTTTTATGATGAATATTTGTTAATTTTGCACTGTTATTCATGTAGATATGATTAAGCGAACAGTCTTGGCTCTCTTGCTGGCGCTCCTTACCATCCCGATGATGGCCGACGGGCGCCGATTTACCCTGGTCATCGACGCCGGCCACGGCGGTCACGACTTTGGTGCACCCGGAGCCGTAACCAATGAGAAGACGCTTACCCTGCGTTATGCCCTCGCCTTCGGCCGAATGGTCGAGGAGCGTTGCCCCGATGTGCGAGTCATCTATACCCGTAAGCGTGATGTGTTTATCAAGTTGATAGACCGTGCCGAAATCGCCAACCGCAACAAGGCCGACCTCTTCATGTCATTCCATATCAACGCCGTCGAAGGCAGCCGCTCGGCACGTGGTTTCCAGACCTGGACGTTGGGCCGTGGAGCCAGCACCGGCAACAAGGGCATCATGGAAAACCTCGATGTCGCCAAGCGAGAGAACTCCGTAATCTTGATGGAGAAAGACTACAAGCAGGTGTATAAAGGCATAGACCAGAACTCTGCCGAGAGCGACATCATGTTTGAGTTTATCGCCGACAAGAACCGCGAGCGCAGTGTGGAGCTTGCCAAACTCATGCAGCGAGAGGTGTGCCGCGCCACCGGACGTATCAATGCCGGCGCCCACCAGAACAACCTTGCCGTGCTGCGTCTCTCGTCAATGCCCAGCTGCCTCCTGGAACTCGGCTTCATATCCACCCCCGACGAGGAGCGTTTCCTCAACTCCGATGCAGCGCTCACCCTCTACACCCAAGGCATCTTCAACGCCTTCTTGCAGTACAAGATGCGATTTGCAGACAAGATTACCGTACCTTACAAGTCAGACGACAACACCCCGAGGGCGTTGCCGCAGATAGTACCCGACGAGTATCGCAAGCAGCAGCCTGCTGCCCCGGCACCCGCAGCCACCTCGCAGTCCCAGATAGCGGTGACGCGCCAGGCAGCCACTGTAGATGCCCAGCGCCAGGCAGCCACCCCCGACACCGCCCAGACTACCCCCGCTCCGAAGGCCAAAGCCAAGACTTCCGCCCCTGCTCCCACAGCGCCCGCGCCTGTAG